>NZ_JBEOSD010000063.1:0-41627 GCF_040302735.1 Streptomyces sp. NPDC097619
CCCATAACACCCCCACACCCCCACCCCTTTGCCCCCCCCCCCCTCATGCCCTCTCTGCGCTGTCACCTCTCCTCCCCCCCCGGTTGGCCCCCCCGGGCCCCCCCGGGCCGGGACGCGGCCGGGGCGCGACGGCCTCAGTACCGGGCGGGCGGCCAGTGCTCCGCCCACCGCAGGTCCGCCTCCAACTGCGCGGCCAGCGAGATCAGTCGTGGCTCCCCGCCCGCCGGGCCCAGGAGTTGGGCGCCCACCGGAAGCCCCTCCGGGGTGAACCCCGCCGGCACGTTGACCGCCGGCCAGCCCAGGACGTTCCACGTCCACGCGTACGGGCAGGCGGCGATCATCGTGCGGTCGGTGCGCAGCCCACCGAGCCCCGCGAGCGCCCCGACCGGGGGCGGGGGCACCGCGGTGGTCGGGGTCAGCACCACGTCGTACCGGCCGAAGATCTCCCCGATCCGCCGCTGGAGCAGCCCCTCCGCGCGTCGCGCCAGCCGCAGCGGCAGCCCGCCCAGCAGCCGACCGGTCCGCGCCGCCTGACGGGTCCGCGGGTCCAGCAGGCGCGGGTCCGGCACCCGTCCCGCCCAGTCCCGGATCCCCGCCGTGGCCCGGGGCACGAAGGCCGGCCCGATCGGCCCGTACCGAGGGTCCTCCGCGACCACCTCGTGGCCCAGGGCCGCCAACCGCCCGGCCAACCCCTCCACCGCCGACCGCACCCGCGGGTCGAGGACCGCGCCGCTGGCCGTGAAGGGCAGCCCGAAGGAGAGCGCGATCCGAAGCCGCCGGGGCGCCGTGCGGGCCGCCGCCGAGGCGTCCACCGCGGCGGGCCGGTGGAGGTCCCGGGGGTGCGGACCGGCCGCCGCGTCCAGCAACAGCGCCGCGTCCGCGACCGTGCGCGCGAGCACCCCGTGCACCGTGATCCCGTGGAAGGACTCCGGCTCCGGCCAGGTGGAGATCCGGCCCCGCTGCGGTTTGATCCCCACCAGGTGGGTCCAGGCCGCCGGTATCCGCACCGAACCGGCGCCGTCGGAGCCCAGCGCCGCCGGCACCAGCCCCGCGGCCACCGCGGCCGCCGAACCCCCCGAGGACCCGCCCGGCGTGTGCGCGGGGTCCCACGGGTTGCGGGTGTCCCCGAAGGCCGGTCCCTCCGTCACCGGGAACTGCCCCAGCTCGGGGGAGTTGGTCTTGCCGACGATCACCGCGCCCGCCGCCCGCAGCCGGCGCACCGCCTCGCCGTCGGCGCCGCGCGCGGGGAAGTCCCCCGCGCAACCGAAGGCGGTCGGCTCCCCGGCCACGTCCATGTCGTCCTTCACGGCCACCGGCACGCCCAACAGGGGCAGCCGCTCCCCGGTGGCCAGCCGCCGGTCCCGGTCCTCGGCCTCCGCCAGGGCGGCCTCGTGCCGCACCAGTCGGAAGGCGTTGAGGACGGGCTGCGCGGCCTCGATGCGGGCCAGCGCCCGCTCGGTGAGCTCCCGCGCGGACACCTCGCCGGCGGCCAGGGCGCGCGCCGACTCCACGAGCCCCGCGGGCCGTTCGGGAGCGAGCCCGGCAACGGACGCGCCTGTCAAAGGACCTGATACCGCACCAGACATCGGACCTCCCCGTTACCCATCGGTAGGACCGACGGTAACGGGGCCGGCGGCGGTTGTCCCGCCTCCGGGGCCGAGTGGGTCACCACTCAGGCGGCTCGGCCCCGGAGAGTGTCAGATCCACCCCTCCAACGAGGCCATGAACCCCGCGAAGTCGTCCCGGTGGACGGTGTGTCCGGCACCGGCGACCGTGCGCACCTCGAACCCGCGCTCCGCCAGCACCGCGGCCCGCTCCTCGTCGATGAGGAAGCTCGGCCCTGCCAACTGCACCAGCGAGGGCACCACCGGGGCGAGGGGCAGCAGGTCGGCCCCGGTCAGCTCGGCCAGCGCGGGGGCGGTGTCCGGGTCCCAGTCCGCCAGCGTGGCCAGCTCGACCTCCACGTCGGCGGCCTCCCAGCGCGGGTTGAGCGCCTCGATCTGCTCCCGGCCGGCCGACTTGAAGGAGGCGAAGACCTCCGGCCCCACCCCCTCGGCCAGTTGCAGCCGCCAGGCCGGGTCCGAGTACACCGCCCGAGCGGGCTTCAGCCGTTCCACCGCCAGGGACAGGGTCAGCCCGCCCAGGGAGTGCCCGAGCGCCAGCTCGGCGCCGGCGGGCAGGGTCTCCACCAGGTCGTCCGCGAAGTCCGCGAGCCCGTAGGGCCCGCGGCCGCTGGCCCCGTGGCCGCGCAGGTCGACGGCGATCACGCGGTACCCCCGTTCGGCGAGGGCGGGCCCGACCCGCCGCCAGGTCCGGTGGTCGGACATGATTCCGTGTACCAGCAGGGCGGTTCGGTCCCCGTCGCCCCAGGTGTGCGTGTGCAGTCGCACGATGCGGTCCCTCTTCTCTTTCTCTTCCGTGTTCCCACGGTGTCGTGCGCGTTCCGGGCGGCGGCCCGGAACGCTCCCGGAGCCGCCTCAGCGGACCGAGCGGATCGGTGCCACCGCCAGCGCCCCGGCGAGGGCCAGGGCCGCGGCGACCAGGAACAGCAGGGTGTACCCGCCGCTCAGCGACACCACCGCCGAGGCGACGAACGGTGCCACGATCTGCGGTCCGGCGTTGGCGACGTTGAGCACGCCCAGGTCGCGGGCGGCGTCCTCGGCGGTCGGCAGCACCATCGTCACCAGAGCGGTGTCCACGGCCATGTAGCAGCCGAAGGCGAGGCCGTTGACCACGGCGAAGACCAGCATGGCCGTCCAGCTCCTGGACAGCGCCGGCACCAGCAGTCCCGCCGCGGAGAGTGCGGCGGAGGCGCCGACGAAGGGCTTGCGGCGGCCGGCGCGGTCCGACAGCCAGCCCCCGAGCACGGTGGACACCGCCATGGCCAGGCTGGTGACCGGCATCAGCACCGCCACCGCCGCCTCCGGCGCCATGCCGCGGGGCAGCTCGGTGTGGTCCTGGAGCACGTACAACTGGTAGCCGCTCACCGCGAAGTAGCCGAGGACCAGCAGTGCCCGCCCGATGAAGGCCCACCGGAAGTCGTGGTCGCGCAGCGCGCTCGCGAAGGCGGCGAGCTGGGCGCGCGCCGGCGCCGGGGGCCGGACCGGCGGCCGCTCCTCGCGGGCGCAGCCGGTGAAGAGCACGGCGGCGCCCGCCACGAGCACCCCGAGGAGGAGGTAGCCCGTGCGGTACTCCTCGGCGAAGGCGGCGCCGACGAGGGCGCCGATCGCGGTGCCGAGCGGCAGCCCGAGCCCCACGGCCGCGGAGGCCAGTCCGCGGGAGGCGGCGGGCACCCGGTCCGGGACGACGGAAGTGAGCGCCGCCTGGTAGACGTTGAGCACCGCCTGCCCCAGGCACCAGGCCAGCGCGATGAGCAGCAGGCCGTCGGCGAGCCCGAGCAGCACCATCGCCGGTACCGCGAGCAGCCCGCCGCCCAGGATCCAGGGGTTGCGGCGGCCGGACCGGTCCGAGAGCGCGCCCGCCACGGGGTTGAAGACCGTGGCGAAGATCGCGGAGACCCCCGCGATCAGGCCGAAGTTGGCGACCTTCGCCGCCGGGTCGAGGTCCTCCACCTGGAGCGCGAGCAGGATCCCGCCGACGCCGATGTAGAGGGCGTACAGAGCGGTGTTGCCCAGCAGCAACAGGGACAGGAGGCCGCGTCCGGGGCGGGCGCCCGGTTCGGGAACGCCGGTCGCGGAGCCGGTACCGGAGGAGGAAAGGGCCACGGTGCCCTCCAGGGCGGGATGCGGGACGAGGGGACGAGGGCCCGCCGACCACGGGGGACCGGCGGGGGGACACGTGGGTGACGGCCTCGCCGCCACAACGTTTACACGTGTCACTGACTCGTGTAAGCACTGTGTAGCACTCGTTTCCGGCCATGCGCCAGACCCCGGCACCCACCGGTCTGCGAAGATGCGACGGCAATGTCTCAGTCACCGAATCCGCAGCCGACGGACCCGTCCGCCCCGGCCATCCGCTCCGTTCCGCCCACCGCCGCCGTGCCGACGAGCGCCGATGTCGCCCGGCTCGCCGGGGTCTCGCGCGCCACCGTCTCCTACGTGCTCAACAACGCCGAGGCCGTCCGGATCAGCGAACCCACCCGCCGCAAGGTCCGCGCCGCCGCCGAGGAGCTGGGCTACGTCCCGCACGCCGCGGCCCGCAGCCTGCGCGCCGGACACACCCGGATCGTCCTGCTGCCCACCGCCCACATCCCGGTGGGCCCGCTGTACAGCGGCTTCCTCAACGAACTCCAGTGGGCCCTGCGCCGCCTGGACTACACCGTGGTCCAGTACGGCAGCCTCGGCCTCACCGGCGACCAGGCCGCCCGCGCCTGGGCCGAGCTCCGTCCGGTGGCCGTGATCTCCCTCGGGGAGAACACCCTGTCCGCCCGGAACGTGGACACCCTCAAGCGGGCCGGCGCCCGCGCCGTGATCACCCTCGGACCCGACACGGTGCCCGGGGCCCACGCCCTGGTCATGGACCAGCGCGAGGTCGGTGCCCGCGCCGCCGCCCACCTGCTGGAGCGGGGGCGGCGCCGGATCGGCGTGGTGGTGCCCGAGGAGGAGGGGTTCGCGATGTTCTCCCTGCCCCGCCTCGCCGGGGTCCGGGCCACCGCCGAGCCCGAGGGCGCCGAGGTCACCGGCATCCCGATGGCGTACACCGAGGAGTCCGCGGCCCGGCTCGCCCGCCGCTGGCCCGAACTGGGCCTGGACGGGGTGTTCGCCTACAACGACGAGTACGCGATGCTGCTGATGCGGGCCCTCCAGGACGCGGGCACCGCCGTCCCGGACCGGGTGGCCGTCGTCGGCGCCGACGACCTGCTCCTCGGCCGGCTGCTCCGCCCGCGCCTGAGCAGCGTCCGGATCGAGCTGCCCACCGGGGACCGGCTGGCCGAACTGGTCGACCGCGCCGTCCGCGAACGCGGCGAACCGGAAGAGCTGCACGGCCTGATGTCCGCCCGCGTCATGGCCCGCGAATCCAGCTGAACCGGCGGCCGTGACCCGTCCCCGCGCCGCACCGGCCGCGCGGACGGTCGGGGGTGGGCGGCGGGTGGACGGGGGCGTTGACAGGGCGGCCGGCAGCGGCGGACACTGCGGGCGCGCGTTGATCAAACGCGCCAGAACCGTACGGATCCGCCCTGGAGACCCCTGATGAGCATCCGCGACGTGTACATCGTCGACGCCGTCCGCACCCCGATCGGGAAGTTCGGTGGGGCGCTCGCCGGGGTCCGCCCCGACGACCTGGCCGCCCACGTGGTGCGGGGCCTGGTGGACCGCAGCCCGGACCTCGACCCGACCCGCGTCGACGAGGTCGTCCTCGGCGACGCCAACGGCGCGGGCGAGGACAACCGGAACGTCGCGCGGATGGCCGTGCTGCTCGGCGGACTGCCCGTGACGATCCCCGGGGTCACCGTGAACCGGCTCTGCGGCTCCGGCCTGGAAGCCGTGGTGCAGGCCGCCCGGGCCATCGCCCTCGGCGACGCCTCGGTGGTGGTCGCCGGCGGCGTGGAGTCCATGAGCCGGGCCCCCTGGGTGGTGCAGAAGCCCGAGCGGGCCTTCCCCGCCGGGCACCAGCAGATGTGGTCGACCACCCTCGGCTGGCGGATGACCAACCCGCGGATGCCCGAGGAGTGGACGGTCTCCCTCGGCGAGGGCGCCGAACTCGTCGCCGACAAGCACGGCATCACCCGCGAGGCCCAGGACGCCTTCGCCCTCGCCAGCCACCACAAGGCCGCGGCCGCCTGGTCCGCCGGGCACTACGCGGCCGAGGTGCTGCCGTACCCGGGCGTGGACCTGGTGCGCGACGAATGCATCCGGGAGGGCTCCACCCCCGAGGCCCTGGCCCGCCTGAAGCCGGCCTTCCGCCCCGAGGGCACCGTCACGGCCGGCAACGCCTCCCCGCTCAACGACGGCGCGGCGGCCCTGCTGCTCACCGACGAGGAAGGGCTGCGGGCCACGGGCCGCGAGCCCCTCGCCCGGATCCGCGCCTCCGCCGTCACCGGCATCGAACCGCACCTCTTCGGGCTCGGCCCCGTGGAGGCCGTCCAGCGGGCCCTCGCCAAGGCCGGGCGCGGCTTCGCCGACCTCGGGGTCTTCGAGCTGAACGAAGCCTTCGCCGCGCAGGCCCTGGGCTGTCTGGCCGAGTGGCCGGAGCTGGACCCCGCCCTGGTCAACCGGCTCGGCGGCGCCATCGCCCTCGGCCACCCGCTCGGGGCCTCCGGGGCCCGGCTCGCCGGATCGGCCGCCCACCAGCTGGCCCGTGCCGGCTCCGGCACGGCCGTCGCGGCCCTCTGCATCGGCGTGGGCCAGGGCATCGCCCTCGTCCTGGAGCGCTGACCCACCCGGCCGCGTGCGCCGTACCGGCGAGGCAGCCGGTACGGCGGCGGGGTCCGTGGGACGCCTCCGGCATCGGCCGCCCCGGCGGGACCCGCCGCACCGGGCGATGACCACCGCACCGGGGGAACGACGGAACCCGCCCCGCGGTAGATCCTTTCCGGTCAGGTTCCGGTCGGGAACTGCCCGAGAAGCGACGGATCCCGAGCCCTCCCGCCGGCTAGCATGACGCGCGTGCCCGGGCCCGCACCCCGCCGTGCCCGCCGACCACCGGAGGCCGCGCCATGCCCCTGCTCACCCTGGACGGCGACCGGTACGGCCGCACCCTGACGGGCGCCGCGGTCCCCGTCACCGAGCCCGCGACCGGCGCCTCCCTCGGGGAGCTGCGCCTCGCCGCCCCCGCCGACGTGCCCCCGGCCGCCGCTCGCGCCGCCGCCGCCCGGCCCGTCTGGGCCCGGCTCCCGTACGCGGAACGCGCCGCCGTCCTGCGCCGCGCCGGGGACCTCTTCACCGAGCACGCCGGCGAGCTTTCCGAGTGGCTGGTCCGGGAATCGGGTTCCATACCCGGCAAGGCCGCCTTCGAGCTGCACGTCGCCGCCCAGGAGTGCTACGAGGCCGCGGCCCTCGCCTCCCGGCCCGTCGGACAGGTCCTCACCGGCGAGGCCCCCCGCCTCTCCTTCACCCGGCGGGTGCCGGCCGGGACCGTCGGGGTCATCGCCCCGTTCAACGCCCCGCTGATCCTCGCCATCCGCTCCACCGCCCCCGCCCTCGCCCTCGGCAACGCCGTCCTGCTCAAGCCGGACCGGCGCACCGCGGTCTGCGGCGGCCTGGCGCTCGCCGCCGTCTTCGAGGCCGCCGGGCTCCCCGCGGACCTCCTGCACGTGCTGCCGGGCGGCGCGGACACCGGAGCGGCGCTGGTCACCGAGCCCTCGGTGCGGGTGGTCTCCTTCACCGGGGCCACCGCCACCGGCCGGCTGGTCGGTGAGGCCGCCGGCCGCGCCCTCAAGCGCACCCACCTCGAACTCGGCGGGAACTCCGCCCTCGTGGTCCTGGCGGACGCCGACGTCGAGGCCGCCGTCGGACTGGCCGCCTGGGGCTCCTTCTTCCACCAGGGCCAGGTCTGCATGACGGCCGGCCGGCACCTGGTCCACGCCTCCCTGTACGACGAGTACACCGAACGCCTCGCGGCCAAGGCCGAGTCCCTCGCCGTCGGCGACCCGCACCGCGAGCAGGTCCACCTCGGGCCGCTGATCGACGCCGGCCAGCGCGACCGGGTGCACGCCCTGGTCGAGGCCAGCACCGCCGCCGGTGCCAAACTCCTGGCCGGTGGCACCTACCGCGAGCTGTTCTACCGACCCACCGTCCTCGCCGGCGTCACCGACGACACCCCCGCCTACGCGGAGGAGGTCTTCGGGCCCGTCGCCCCCGTCCGCTCCTTCGGCACCCTCGACGAGGCCGCCGCCCTGGCCGCCGCCGGCCCGTACGGGCTGTCCCTCGGCATCGTCACCCGCGACACCGCCCTCGGCCTGGAGCTCGCCGACCGCATCCCCACCGGCATCGCCCACATCAACGACCAGACCGTCGACGACGAGGCCGTGGCCCCCTTCGGCGGGGTCGGCGCCTCCGGCACCGGCAGCCGGTTCGGCGGCGAGGCCAACCTCGACGCCTTCACCGAGCTGCGCTGGACCACCGTCCGCCGCGAACCCGCCGGCCACCCGTTCTGAGCGCGCCCCGCCGCCGCCCGCCCCGGGGACACCGGGGATGATCAGGGGTGAACCCGGGGTGATCCCGGGGTCACCCGGAGATGATCCGGGGCACGCACGGGGGAAATAACCGGGACCGGGACACCGTTGTGCCGGATGCCCGCCCGCCGACCAGAAAGCAGGGACGAGACGATGGCCACCGTGGAGCTCACGAAGGACAACTTCGACGAGACGGTCAGCGCGAACGGATTCGTACTGATCGACTTCTGGGCGGCCTGGTGCGGCCCGTGCCGTCAGTTCGCCCCGGTCTTCGAGAAGGCCTCCGAGGCCCACCCCGACCTGGTCTTCGCCAAGGTCGACACCGAGGCCCAGCAGGAGTTGGCCGCGGCCTTCGAGATCCGGTCCATCCCCACCCTGATGATCATCCGCGATCAGGTGGCCGTCTTCGCCCAGCCCGGCGCCCTCCCCGAAGCCCTCCTGGAGGACGTCATCGGCCAGGCCCGCGCCCTCGACATGGACGAGGTCCGCGCCAAGATCGCCGCCGCCCAGGGCTCCGCCGGCACCGAAGCCTGACCCACCGGGGCGGCCCGCCCGCCCCGCGCCGGTCGCTCCGCACGGCCCGCACCCGCCGCCGGGAACGCGCCGTCCCCCGGGGAAGGCGTGCATCGGGGCCGCGGGCCACGGAGACTGTCCCCATGACCGAAGCCGTGGAGTACGACGTCGTGGTGCTCGGCGGGGGACCGGCCGGGGAGAACGTCGCCGACCGGACCCGCGCCGCCGGGCTCAGCACCGCCCTCGTGGAATCCGAACTCGTCGGGGGCGAATGCTCCTACTGGGCCTGCGTCCCCAGCAAGGCCCTGCTGCGCCCCGCCCTCGCCCGCGCCGACGCCCGCCGGGTCCCCGGGCTCGCCGCCGCCATCGAGGGCCCCCTCGACACCGGGGCCGTGCTGGCCCACCGCGACTGGTGGACCGGGAACTGGAAGGACGACGGCCAGATCGGCTGGCTCGACTCCATCGGAGCCGACCTCTACCGGGGCCACGGCCGCCTCTACGGCGAGCGCAAGGTCAGCGTCACCAGTCCCGAGGGCGAACACCACGTGCTCCTCGCCCGGCAGGCGGTGGTCCTCGCCACCGGCACCCGGGCCCTCGTCCCCGACCTGCCCGGGGTCGCCGAGGCCCGCCCGTGGACCAGCCGCGAGGCCACCTCCGCGCAGGCGGCCCCCGGCCGCCTCGCCGTGGTCGGCGGTTCCGTCGTCGCCGTGGAGATGGCCACCGCCTGGCAGGCGCTGGGATCCCGGGTCACCGTGCTCGCCCGCGGCCCCCGTCTGCTGCCCCGCATGGAGCCCTTCGCCGGGGAACTCGTCGCCGAAGCCCTCCGCGAGGCCGGCGCGGAGGTCCGTACCGACACCGCCGTGGAGTCCGTGGTCCGCGACGGACCCACCGGTCCCGTCACCCTCCTCCTCGCCGGCGGGGACACCGTCGAAGCGGACGAGGTGCTCTTCGCCACCGGTCGCAGCCCCCGCACCGAGGACATCGGACTCGACACCGTGGGCCTCGAACCGGGCGGTTGGCTCACCGTCGGCGAGGACTGCCGGGTCACCGGTAAGGACTGGCTGTACGCCGTCGGCGACGTCAACCACCGTGCCCTGCTGACCCACCAGGGCAAGTACCAGGCCCGCATCGTCGGCGCCGTCATCGCCGCCCGCGCCGCCGGGGACCCCGTGGACACCACCCCCTGGGGGCCGCACACCGCGACCGCCGACATCAAGGCCCTGCCGCAGGTGGTGTTCACCGACCCCGAGGCCGCCTCGGTGGGCCTCACCCTCGCCGAGGCCGAGCGGGCCGGGCACCGGGTGCGCGCCGTCGACCACGACCTCGGCTCCGTCACCGGCGCCGGACTCCACGCCCACGGCTACCACGGCCGGGCCCGCGCCGTCGTCGACCTCGACCGCGAGGTCCTCCTCGGCGTCACCTTCGTCGGCCCCGGAGTCAGCGAGCTCCTGCACTCCGCCACCGTGGCCGTGGCCGCGGAGGTCCCCCTGGCCCGCCTCTGGCACGCGGTCCCCGCCTTCCCCACGATCAGCGAGGTCTGGCTCCGCCTCCTGGAGACCTACCGCGGCTGACCGCCCGCACCCGCCCCGGACCGGAGCGCCGGCTCGGGGCGGCGGACCGGTTCGCCGCCCCGATCCGCCGCTCTCCTCCGATAATCACTGTCGCTCCGACCTGCCCGGACGTGAGAATGCAGGCTCACGAACCGGGAGGGAACCCCATGAGCCAGGACCGCCTGACTCTCGACGAACTGCTGCCGCCCCACGAGCTGAAAGCGGCCCTCGACGCCGGGCACGTCGTGCGCAAGAGCCACCCCGAACTGCCGCTGTCGCTGTACACGTACACCCGCGGCTGCCAGTACGAGCAGGTCTGGAACCGGGCCACCACCCGCTGCCGGGGACTCGTGGCCGACGACCGCACCGGCGAGATCGTGGCCCGCCCCCTCCCCAAGTTCTTCAACGTCGGCGAACACCGGGCGGGTCGTCCCTACGCCCCCGCCCTCCCCGACGAGCCCTTCGAGGTCCACGAAAAGGTCGACGGCAGCCTCGCCGTGATCTTCCACCACGCCGACCGCTGGCACGTCGCCACCCGAGGCTCCTTCACCAGCGACCAGGCCCGCTGGGCCCAGCGCCGGCTGGACTCCCGGGACACCGGAGCGCTGCGCCCCGGCACCACCTACCTCGCCGAGATCCTCCACCCCGGCAACCGCATCGTCGTCGACTACGGGGCCCGGCACGACCTCGTCCTCCTCGCCGCCCTGCGCACCGCCGGCGGCGAACTCCCGCTGGCCGAGGCCGCGGAGCACTGGACCGGCATCGGCTCCGTGGTGAAGGTGCACCCCGCCGTGTCCCTGGCCGAACTGGACCGGCTCACCACCGCCGGACTCCTGCCCGACGGCACCCCCGTGGGCGGCACCGAGGCGGAGGGCTTCGTGCTGCGTTTCGCCTCCGGGCTGCGCGCCAAGGCGAAGCTGACCGAGTACGTGCGCCTGCACAAGCTCCTCACCGGCGTCACCCCCCGCGACATCTGGCGCGGTCACGGCATCCAGCGCTTCGCCCACCTGCCCGCCAAGGCCGTGGCCCAGGGCCTGGGCTGCTCCCTCGCCGAGACCACCGCCGCGGGCGGGCGCCCCCTGGACGCCCTGCTGGAGCGGGTGCCGGACGAGTTCGACGGGTGGGTACGATCGGTCGTCGAGCGGCTGGAGGCGGCCGCCGCGGACCGCGGCCGGGCCGTCGAGGAGGCGTACGCCGCCCTCGCGCACCTCGCCGGGGACCGGGCCGCCTTCGCCCGGGCCGCACGGGAACTGCCCGACCGCGCCCTGCGCGCGGCGATGTTCCTGCGCCTGGACGGACGCCCCACGGACCTGTTCGTGTGGCGCTCGGTCCGCCCCGAGGCCGCCGACCCCTTCACCACCGACGAGGAGAACTGACCCGTGCCCGTAGTACACCTCATGACGGGCCTGCCGGCCTCCGGCAAGACCACCGCCGCCCGCGCCCTCCAGGCGGAGTCCGGGGGCCGGATGCGCCGGGTCAACCTCGACGACCTCCGCCGCATGCTGGACCCCCGGCCGGCCGAGGGCACCGTGCCGGAGCGCTCCTGGGAGCGGGAGCAGACCGTGCTCGCCGTCCAGGACGCCGCCGTCCGGGCCGCCGTCGAGGGCGGCTTCGACGTCGTCGTCGACAACACCCATCTGACCCGGCACGTTCCGCAGCGCATCAAGGCCGCCGTCAACGGCCTCGACGTGGAGTTCGCGGTCCACGACTTCACCGACGTGCCGTTGGAGGAGTGCCTGACCCGGGACGCGGCCCGGGAGGAGTCGGTGGGGGAGGAGATCATCCGGATCCTCGCCGACAAGCACGCCAAGGCCCGCAAGGGCGGCTGGCGGCTGACCGCCGAGTGGCTGGCCGACCGGCCCGCCGTCACCCCGTACGAGGCCGACGCGGCCCTGCCCTCGGCCGTGATGTGCGACATCGACGGCACCCTGGCCCTGCGCGGGGACCGCGGCCCTTACGACTTCACGCGCTGCGGCGAGGACCTGCTCAACCCGCCCGTCCGGGAGGCCCTGGAGGCGTTCCGGGAGGCCAAGGGCGACACCGTCGTCCTGCTCTCGGGGCGGAGCGAGGAGCACCGGTCGGTGACGGAGGAGTGGCTGACCCGTCACGAGGTCCACTGGGACGAGCTGTGGATGCGCGCCGAGGGCGACGGCCGCAGTGACGACGTCGTGAAGTCGGAGCTCTTCGACCGGCACGTGCGGACCCGGTTCGCGGTGCGGGTCTCGCTGGACGACCGGGACCGCGTGGTGGCCGTCTGGCGCCGCATGGGACTGCCGACCTGGCAGGTCAACTACGGTAATTTTTGAGTAAACTGACGGATCGTCGGCATAGGGTGACGATTCATCAGATGTGTGGTGCGGTCCGATGTCGAGGGCCGGGCGGGCGGGTTCCGGGCCCGTCCGGCCCCTTCCGTTTCTCCGGACCGCGGCCCTCAGCCCAGGTCGGGGTGGAGCTCCGGGCGGGCCTCCCACCAGGCGCGGTGGTACGGGTTGTTGTCGAGGTTCGCCAGGTACGCGGCGGCGGCGGCCCGGTAGATCAGGTCCGCCTGCCGGGCCGAGACCGCCGAACGGTTCCAGGCCAGCCGGATCCGGCCGGTGATGGGATCGCCCACCAGCGGCAACAGCACGGTGCCCGCCGCGCCCGGGGCGCTCGGCTGGCTCAGGGAGACCGCCCGGCCCGCCGCGATCAGGTCGTAGTGCATCTTGCGGTCGGTGATCCGGTACCGCAGTGACGGGGTGAACCCCGCCTTGGCGCAGGCCGCGACCAGGGCCTCGGGGCCGCCGTCGTCGTCCTCGATCAGGGTCATCCAGGACTCCCCGGCCAGCTCCGCCAGCTCGATCCGCTCCCGGCCCGCCAGCGGGTGATCGGCGGAGATCCGCACGCAGAACGGCTCCTTGGCGACCAGGGTGCGGGACAGGGCCCCCTCGGGGAGCGGCACCGCGTGGTCGTCGACCTCGCCGTAGGCGATCACGTCGTACCGTCCGGCGCCCAGCATGCGGCTCAGCGCGGTCACCGAGTCCTCCAGGCTCACCGCGAACTCCTGGCCCGACATCACCCGGTCCAGCTGCTCCAGGAAGCCGTCCACCAGCACCAGCAGGATGCAGCCGAGTCGCAGCGGCGCGTCCACGGCCGCCGCCCGGGCGCCGGCGACCAACTGGTCCATTTCGCCCAGGACCCGGCGGGCCTTCGACAGCACGAATTCGCCGAGCGGGGTGGGCTCCACCCCGGCCCGCCCGCGGACGAAGAGTTCGCCCCCGGCGACCCGTTCGATGCGGCGCAACTGGGCCGACAGCGCGGGCTGCGACACCCCGAGCCGCACGGCGGCCCGGCCGAGACTGCCCGATTCCGCTATCCGGCAGACGGCTTCCAGATGCCTCAACTCCAGCTGCATTTCAGCAGCGTATGCCGCTCGGAGCCGCCGCACCATAACTCGGATCTTATGCCCGGTGGGATGTGCCGAACTGGTCATGCCCACGCCCATACTCGGCGCGACCCAATCCGTCTCCCCCCACGAACGGAGCAGACGTTGCAGTCCACCAGACTGACCGCCTCGGTGGCGGCCCTGGCCCTGGCCGCGAGCCTCGCCGGTGCCCTTTCGGCCACCGCCACCGCGGCCCCCCGGGTACAGCCCGCGCCTCCCCAGCAGGGCAAGTCCCTCGCCCTCGCCGCCGCCGACCAGGCGGCCGCCAGCGGCCTCGACGGCCTGCGCCACGGCGCGGACGAAGACCTCGTGCGCACCGGCGTGACCCCCTGGGCCAACGGCCTCTACTACGCCGCGTACGAGCGCACCTACCGCGGCCTGCCGGTCGTCGGCGGCGACGCCGTGGTCCTCACCGACAGCAAGGGCAAGGTCCGCGACGTGGCCGCCGCCCCCGCCCCCGCCATCAAGGTGGGCGTCAAGGCCAAGGTCACCGCGGCCGCCGCCCTCGCCACCGCCCGCAAGCAGCTCGCGAGGACCGAGAGCGCGAGCACCCCCGAACTGACCGTGCTGCTCAAGGGGAAGCAGGCCGTCCTGGCCTGGCGGACCACGGTCAGCGGCCGTACCGCCGAGAACCTGCCCAGCGTGCTGGACACCTTCGTGGACGCCCGCACCGGCGGCATCGCCCGCGCCACCGACAAGGTGCTGCACGCCGACGGCCGCGGCTACCACAACGGCAACGTCACCATCGACACCGCCGCCTCCTCCATGACGGACCCGAACCGCTCCGGGTTCCGCTGCGGCGGCCAGAACGGCAGCGCCTACACCGGCTCCTCGCCCTGGGGCAACGCCGGGGCCAACGACCTGGTCACCGCCTGCGTGGACATCATGTACGCCGCCCAGCGCGAATCCGACATGCTCAAGCAGTGGTTCGGCTACAACGGCATCAACGGCCAGGGCGGCATGGTCCCGGCCCGCGCCGGCCTCAGCGAGGTCAACGCCTACTACGACGGCTCCAAGACCACCTACGGCCGCAACCAGAACGGCACCAACCAGCTCACCGGCATCGACGTCGTCGCCCACGAGTACGGCCACGAGATCTTCGACAAGACCCCGGGCAGCGCGGGCAGCAGCAACGAGAACGGGGGCATGAACGAGTCCACCGGCGACATCTTCGGCGCGCTCACCGAGCACTTCGCGAACAACCCGAACGACACCCCCGACTACACCGTCGGCGAGAAGCTGAACTTCCTCGGCGACAACAAGCCGATCCGCTACATGTACAACCCGTCGCTGCGCAACAACGACCCCAACTGCTACAACCAGCTCACCTCCAACACCGAGGTGCACGCGGCGGCCGGACCGCAGAACCACTGGTTCTACCTGCTCGCCGAGGGCTCCAACCCGGGCGGCGGCAAGCCCGCCAGCCCCATATGTTCCGGCGGCCCCTCCTCGGTGACCGGCATCGGCATCCAGAAGGCCGGCAAGATCTTCATGGGCGGCCTGCTCGCGAAGACCTCCGGCTGGAACCACCTCGCGGCCCGCAAGGCCACCCTGGCCGCGGCGAAGAACACCTACGGCTCGGCCGAGTGCCTGGCCACCAAGGCCGCCTGGGACGCCATCCGGGTCCCCGCCCAGTCCGGTGAGACCGACTGCGGCGGCACCACCAACCCCGACTTCTCCCTCGCGCTGAACCCGGCCTCCGGATCCGTCCAGCCCGGCAGTTCCGTCACCGCCACGGTCAACACCTCGACCACCGGCGGCAACGCGCAGACCGTGCAGCTCTCCGCGAGCGGCCAGCCCAGCGGCGTGACCGTCAGCTTCAGCCCCTCCTCGGTGACCTCCGGGAACTCCGCCACGATGACCGTGGCCACGGCCGCGGGCACCGCCCAGGGCAGCTACCCGATCACCGTGACCGGCATCGGCTCGGCCAGCCACACCGTCACCTACACCCTGACCGTGGGCACCACCACCCCGCCGACGGGTTGCGCGGGCAGCGAGTTCACCTACCAGGGAACCCTGGCGGCCGGGCAGGTACAGGCCCAGCCCGACGGCTCCTACTACTACTCCACGGCCTCCGGCCGCCACGTCGGCTGCCTGCGCGGTCCGGCCACCGCGGACTACGACCTCTACCTGCAGAAGTGGAACGGCTCCGCGTGGGTGGACGTCGCGGTCTCCGGTGACGCCGACGCCAGCGAGGACATCAGCTACAACGGCACCGCGGGGTACTACCGCTACCTGGTCCACGCCTACAGCGGTTCCGGCAGCTACACCCTGGGTCTGACCAACCCGTAGGTCCGGAACGGGGGGCGGATGGCGCGGTCGGCCCTGAGCGGGCCGCGCCACCCGATTCCACAACGGCCCCGCGGCCCGCACGCGAACCCTGACCGCGCGTGCCGGCCGTGGGGCGCACCTCGGTGGGACCCGGGCGCGTCGACGCACCTCGTGCCCCGCGCCCCGTGCCGTCGTGCACGCCACAGCCTCCGGGCGGCCGCTCCCCCGGCCGCCCGGTCGGCGTTGCCGGGCCGGCGCACCGCCCGTGGGCGGGGTCGCCCGGGGGCCTCGGCTCAGGCCGCCGCGTCGACCCGCCGGTACGCGGAACCGTCGCGGGTCCGCTCCAGGTGGCCGCCGATCACCAGGTAGCGGCGCAACGCCGAACAGTCCTCGTGGACGGTCCGCAGGGCCTCGTTCACCTCCGGCTCGCTGTAGGAGCGGTCCGGTTCGAAGAGGGTCCCGGCGAGGTGGGCCAGGAGCTGCTCGCGGCGCGCGGGGCGGCGGGGGATCGCCTTGAGGCGACCCTGCTGGAAGAGGTCCGCGACACCGCGCGGGGATTGCTCGGCACTGGTCTGTGACATGGGAGAAGCCTCGCCGAGCCGCCGGCCGCGGGCAAAGGGATTACCGGCGGGGGCCGGGCGTGACCACCGCTCCCCGCGGTCGTTGTCGGAGCGTCCGCCGCTGCTCCGTACGAACCCCGTGAAGGGAGACCCGATGCGCCGCGTCCCGGCCGCCGGTGTGCCCGCCCCGTCCGTCTCCGGCCGTCCCGCCCGGCCGACCGTCCTCGCCCCGATCGCCGGTCTGCTCCTGCTCTGCTCCGCGGCCCCCGCCCTCGCGGCGGCCCCGGCCGCGGACGGGCCCGGGGCCGTCGGTACCTCCCTGGGCAGTCCGGGCCGTTCCGAGATCCGCCCCTCGGTGGGCATCACCCAGAACGTCCCGGGCCGCCTCCTGAACGAACTGGGCACCCAACTCAAGGGGTGACCCCGACCGACCCGCAGAGCGCCCGGCTCACCGCCCGGCCGACTCACCGTCCGGCGGCCCTACCGACTCGCTTCAGGCTCCGGGCGGCGCGAGGAGCCCCAGGGCCAGCCGCCTCAACTCGGCCTCCGCACCCGGTCCGGGGCGTCCCGCGATCCCGGAGCGGAACAGCGAGGCCCCCTCGATCAGCATCACGAAGGCCGCCGCGCGGGACTCGAACTCCGCGGGCGGGGCGCCGGGGGAGCGACGGGCCATGAACTCCGCGACGTGCCGGGTGTACGCCGCGTAGAACTCCCGCACCGCCCGCGCCGCGCTCTCCTCCCGCGCCGCCAGCGCCCAGATCTCCGTGAACATCCGCACCAGGCGGGCGTCCTCGTGGTCGGCGAGGAGGACGGCGTCCAGCACGGCGGCGTCCTCGGCGGGGCCGTTCCCGGCGGTGGCCGGGTCCGGGCACACGGCGGCCACCCGGGCCAGGGCGCCCGAGAGGACCTGCTCCAGCAGGGCCGCGATCAGGTCGGCGCGGGCCGGGAAGTAGTACTGCAGGTGCCCGATGCGCACCCCGGCCTCGGCGGCGACGGCGCGCAGGGTCAGTTCGGCGCCGCCCTCCCCGGCGAGCACCCGCTCGGCCGCGGCGAGGAGTTCGGCCCGCCGCCGGGTCCCCTTGGGGGTGGGCGCGGCGGGTCCGGTCGGGCTCACGCGGCGGCCTCCGTCAGCTCGACGCCCAGCGCGGCCAGTGCCTCGGGCACCGCGGCCGGCCGGGGGGTGAGTTCGGGGAAGGACACCCCGGGGACGGGGTCGGCGCCGTCGGCCCCCAGCACCCGGCGCAGGCCCAAGAGGGCTCCGACGGCCGTCAGATGGCACTGCCCGAGCCCGTCGGAGACCGTCACCGCCGCGGTGCGCGGCCCGTGGGCGAGGTCCACCCGGAAGCGGGCGGTGCCGCCGCTGCCGGGGGAGTGGAGCAGGGCCCGGCGCGCCGGGGTCCAGCGCGCGCCGCCGGCCCAGCGGAAGAAGCCGGTGCGCCGCAGGGCCAGCAGCCCCCGGGTGGCCGCGGCCGAGCTGAAGCCGATGCGGGTGGCGGCGGTGGTGGTGCCCAGGGTCAGCGGCAGGGTGTACTGCTCGGGGGTGTCGAGCCGGGCCACGGTGGTGGGGTCGGCGCCGATCCGCACCGTACGGGCCCCGCTGAGCGGACCGACCAGCCGGCGGCGGCCGTCCTCGACCACCTCGAAGTCGAGTCCGAGCCGGTCCATGAACTCCACCGAGTCCGCACCGGAGCGGTCGGCCATGTCCCAGCGCACGGCGGTCTCGACCCGGTCCGCACCGCCCAGCCGGTCCGCCAGGGAGGCGGCGACGAGCGTGCTCACCCCGCCCATCCACGCGGAGGACAGCAGCACCGGCGCGGTCGGCCGCAGCAGCGCCGCCACCGTGGCGGCCCGCTGCACCCGCGCGGTCCAGCGGGTGATGTCCACGTACGGCACGCCGGCCGCCACCGCCGCCCGCAGCACCCGGTCCCCGGGATCGTTCACGCAGGACACCACCGCCGACACGGCGGCGGCGAACGGCTCGGGGGCGTCGAGGTCCCAGCGTCGCACCTCCGCTCCGAGCTCGCGGGCGAGCGTCGCGCCGTTCGCCGGGGTGCGGCCGGTCAGCAGGAGCCCCCGGTCCGGCAGGTCCGTCGCGACCAGGCGCGCCAGCTCGGCGCCGACGAGTCCGTACCCGCCCGTGATCAGGACCGGACCGGCGGGGTCGTAGCGCAGTTCGTCTCTCATGGCAGCAGTCTAGGTCGTCCGACCGAGAAAACTAGGTCTGCCGACCTAAAAAATGTCCACGGAAAAGCCCGCGGGGCGGAGAGCCGGTTCCGACCGGCTCTCCGCCCCGCGGGCGGGGGCGCTCCGTCCGCTACCGTTTCACGGCGCGCAGGACCACGAACTTGCGGTCGCCCGCGATGAGTTCGCAGTTCCCGAACAGTCGCCGCAGCTTGAGGTGGTAGCCGAGGTTGCGGTTGCCGACCACCCACAGCTCGCCGTCGGTCCGCAGGGCCCGCCGGGCCTGGGAGAACATCCGCCAGGCGGTGGTGTCCGTGGTGGCCTGGTGCGAATGGAAGGGCGGGTTGTTGAGGATCAGGTCCACCGAGCCCGGGGCCTCGTCGGCCAGCCCGTCACCGACGACGAACTCCGCCGCGCCGTAGGGGTGGTTGGCCCGGAAGGTGGCTTCGGCGGAGGCGACGGCCTGGTACGACTCGTCCGCGAAGACGAGGGTGGCCGCCGGGTTGCGCCGGGCCAGGGCGGCACCCAGTACGCCGTTGCCGCAGCCGAGGTCGACGACGCGTTCGGCCCCGCGACTGCGCGGCAGGTTGGCCAGGAAGAAGCGGGTGCCGATGTCGAGCCGGTCGGCGCAGAACACCCCGGCGTGGCTGGTGACGGAGAGGCCGGCCGCGGGCCCCTCGTCCTCGCCCAGCGCGTACGTCAGGGGCCACGGGTTCGGGAGCGGCCGCAGGTCCGCGGCCGGGGCGCACAGGATCAGGCGGGCCTTCCTGACCGCGAGGGAGGTCCGGGTCGGGCCGACGATCCGCTCGAACAGCTTCAGCGTCGAGGTGTGGATCTCCTTCACCATGCCGGTGCCGACGACCACGGTGCCCGGGTGCAGGTGCGGCGCGAGCCGGTGCAGCTGGTCCTCCAGGAGGGCCAGGCTCTTGGGCACCCGCACGACCAGCACGTCCACCCGCTCCGGCGGGGCCTCGCGGCTGGTGAGCAGCCGTACGTCGGAGGTTCCGGGGCCGACCAGACGGGCCAGGGAGGCCCGGGTGGCCTCGCGGCCCAGGAAGGAGTCGGTGATCTGCACCAGGTCCCCGGCCGGGCCGCCGTCGGCGCCGTCCGCCTCCGCCGCGCCGCGGGCCGCGAGGCCCGTGGTCAGCGCGCCCCAGCGGTCACCGAGGACGACCACGGTGCGGCCCGCGGTCACCACCGGACCGGCGCTGCCGCCGGTCAGCGCCCGGATCTCCCCGTCCGCCTTCTCGGTCTCCTCACCGGTCTCGCCGGCGAGGTACCGCAGGAGGTACTCGTCCGCCGCGTCCCAGGCGCGCAGCCTGTCCCGCGGTTCCTCCGGGAACCGGCCGAGCCGGAGCGCCCCCCAGGGGGAGGGGAGGAGTTCGTCGCCGCCGCTGTCGGGGCCCTGTGCTTCGTCGCCGCGGGGGCCGGTGCTTCCGGTGCCGCCCGCCGTTCCTGTGCTGCCTGTCATCGTGCTGCCAGGCTAACCGAGCCCGGCCGCCCCCGCCGCCACGCGCCCGCGGGGTGCGGGAGCGTGCTGCGACGGGGACGACCGGGCGAGGGTTGGCGGAAGGCGGCCGGTGCGCGACCGCGCCGCCGGGCGCGGTGCCGGGTGTGGTGCGCGGGCACCGGCCGCCGACCCCGGAGCGGTCCGCCCCCTCCGGGAACCGGCCCTACTCCGGGAACTCGCCCGCCATGGCCGCGGCCATCCGCAGGTACGGGGCCGCCTCCGCGGCCCGCCCCTGCCGCTCCAGGGTGCGACCCAGCATCAGCGTGGCGTAGTCCTCCACCGGCCACCGCTCCAGGATTCCCCGGAGCTCCGACTCGGCCCGGCCGAGCTGGGCCGAGTGGTAGTACGCGCGGGCCAGCAGCAGGCGCGGGGCCAACTGCTCCGGGGCCTCGCCGGCCAGCCCGTCCAGCACCCGCGCGGCGTTCGCGTACTCCTTCGCGTCGAAGAAGAGCCGGGCCCGCGCCCAGCGCTCGGCCGCCGTCCCGTGCTCGTAGTACGCCGTACGCTCGCTCATGGTGTCCGTCCGTTCCGTGGCCCCGGTGGCTCCGGGGTCGTACGGTCCGCTCAACCGACCCACTTCGTTGAATATTCCACGAACCTTGGCGGGCCCTCGGAGCGCGGCCGGGCCGGGAGCCCGGAGCCGGAGGGCCAGAGAGGGTCATGGAGGGCCCGGGGGACGGGTCGGGGCGGATCAGAGGCGATCAGATGCGATCAGAGGTGGATCCGGAGGAGGACGGGAGGCGGATCGCAGACGGGTCCGAGGCGGATCGGGGACGGTTCGACGGAGAGGGCCCGGACATGTCCCGTACGCCCCCGGTCCCGGCTACTTTGACCCCATGAGCAATCTCGATCGCCAGGCATCCGTGTCGGTCTGCGGCGGACGCGGCTTCGTCGTCGCCGAACCGGTGCGGGAACTCCTCTCCCCGCGCCGCGTCCAGCTGGGCACGGCCACCGAGGTCCGCAGGCTCCTCCCCAACCTGGGCCGCCGGATGGTCGGCGCCTGGTGCTTCGTGGACCACTACGGCCCCGACGACATCGCCGACGAACCCGGCATGCAGGTCGCGCCGCACCCCCACATGGGCCTCCAGACGGTCAGTTGGCTCCACGAGGGCGAGGTCCTGCACCGCGACAGCACCGGCAGCCTCCAGACCGTACGCCCCCGCGAACTCGGCCTCATGACCTCCGGACGGGCCATCAGCCACTCCGAGGAGAGCCCCCGCCCGCACGCCCGCTACCTCCACGGCGCCCAACTGTGGGTGGCCCTCCCCGACGCGCACCGCCACGTCGAACCCCACTTCCAGCACCACGCCGAACTCCCCGTGGTCACCGCGCCCGGCCTCAGCGCCACCGTGATCCTCGGCGACCTCGACGGCGCCGCCTCGCCCGGCACCGCCTACACCCCGATCACCGGCGCCGACCTCACCCTCACCGCCGGCGCCGACCTCCGCCTGCCCCTGCGCCCGGACTTCGAGTACGCGGTCCTCTCCATGTCCGGAGAGGCCCACGTGGACGGCGTCCCCGTCCTCCCCGGCTCCATGCTCTACCTCGGCTGCGGCCGCACCGAACTCCCCCTCCGCGCGGTCTCGGACGCGAGCCTCATGCTCCTGGGCGGCGAACCCTTCGAGGAGGAGATCGTCATGTTCTGGAACTGGATCGGCCGCTCCCACGAGGAGATCGTCCAGGCCCGAGAAGACTGGATGAACGGGTCCCGATTCGGCGAAGTGAAGGGCTACGACGGCCCTCCGATTCCGGCCCCAGAGCTTCCCCCAACCCACCTGAAGGCGCGAGGAAGGGTGCGTTGAACTGCTGGTTTGTGCGCGCGAGGGCTGGGTGTGACAATCGCGCCCGGCCCTCCGGTTTTGGTTTCTCAGGGGAGGCTGTCGAATGCGGGGCGAGAGCCTTCGGCGCCGACGGTCGAGTCTCGTGTGTCGCAGGCTCTAACCAGGTTTAGTCGGACGAATGCCGACTTTGCTGACGAGTAGTTAGGTCTGGTTGCCGTCGCCGCCTCTTGGCAGTCATGGGCGATGGTGGTCGCCGCCGGGCCGTCGCCTCCCACCACCCTGGCGGCGAACCATGCCGGGGTCTGCGAGCCATGGATGAGGGGGGCGGGTTGGTGCGCGGCGGGTGTTGTGCACAAGTGACAAGACATTGCTCGGCCGGTCCTCTTCGCCGCGGAGCTGGAAACGTCGTGTGAGAGCGGAAAGCCTACGGCTCCGATGTGACGGGGCGTTCCAGTGGAGTGCCCTCTTTGAGGAATCGGGTGACCGCGTCCATGCGGTCGGAGAATCCGACTGGAGTGTGGTCCGCCAAGAGGTCGAGGTGATCGGCGGGCCAGGCTTGGGTCGGGCCCCAGACGTCGACTCCGGCATCGGCCAAGCGAGAAACCATGGTGCCGCCGTCGCTGGCCAAGGCGTCGTCTGCGGACACTCGGAGAAGGACGGTCAGGCCGTCTCCTCAGCGAAGTACGAGCGTCCTGTGGGTGTGACGGATCCCGGGCGGCCTGCCGGTGCGATGTGCCAGCAGCGCAGGTCCTCGGTGAGGCGGGGGTCGAGGGGGAGGCGCTCATGGGTATTCCTCGAATCCCTCTAGCGTCGGGGCCGGTATCGGCGGAGATGTCCATCTTGCATTCCAGGACGAAGTCCCTGACGACGCGGTCGTACTCTTCGTCCATAGAGGTGAGCGTCGCATCGGCGATCGGGTCCGGCGCGTGACGGATGTCATCCCTCGAGGCGGCGGAGGGCCGTGCGGATTCCGGGGTGGAGGAGTATCAGGCTGTACTCCCACGGCTTGTCGAGGCCTATTCCGAAGCTGAGGTCGAGGCGGCAGGAGAGATCGGTGCGGACAGGAGTGTTCGCCTCGACGTGGATAGGGGAGTACGCGCGACGCGGAGCATTCGGCCAGGGCATCGATCATCACGTCGTCAGGGTCCATGCACTGCCCCCTCAGCATCGAGACGACGAACATGGAACCAGCACACCGGGACTGATAGTGGAACGGATCAACGTCTCGCGTCTTCCTCAAGGTCTTCGGCCACACCTCGCGCGAGCCTCCACCGCTCCAGCAAGCCGCCGTTGGTCTGGGCTCGGTCGACGCGGAGGGCGGTTCCTCTGTGCGTCGGCGCCGGCAGCAACTTGCCGACCGGGTTCGGAAGTCTGCGCAGTCGCCGTGACAGCCGCCGACACCAGAGAGCCGCGCCGTATGGCTCAGCAGACTCGGTGTCTTCTCCTGTCAGATCATGCTGGCCGACACCCTCGACACCGAGCGCATCGAAGCCGACTACGACGCGGGTGTCCTGACCCTGCGGATCCCGATCGCCGAGCGCGCCAAGCCGTGGAAGATCGCCATCGGCGGCGAGGCGGGCCGTAAGCAGATCTCCGGCTGATCCGGCCGGTACCTGCGACGGAGGACGGGGAACCCGATCCCCCTACGGCACCCCGTCCTCCGCACCCCTTGGCCCCTTTCACCCCTCCCATGGAGGTGACGTGAGATGTCGATGCGCCGGGAAGCGTTCCTGGACCACGTCCAGGAACGCGGCGAGTACCGGACCCGGGAAGAAGCCGAACGGCGCCGGGCGTGGACAAGGCAGTTTGGTCCTCAGGGGATTTTGTGGGCGAGGACGTCCAGTTGCTCGACGGAAGGCGGTTGGGCGAACAGTTCGCCGGCTCGTTCAGCCAGGGCGCTGCCCAGGCGGCCGGCGAGGTGGGCCTGGCGTGCGTCGTCGTGGGGAAAGGCGTCGAAGATGGCGAAGGTGGACGGGCTCAGGCGTACGGCGAACCAGGCGACGGTGCCGGGCTCCTCCCGCACGATGGCAAGGCCGTCGCGGAGGAAGGCGGCGACCTCTTCCTCCTTGCCGGGCTGGGCCTCGACCTGTACGTGTAGCGCGACGTTGATGTCAGCCATGAGGGGACTCCTTTCAGGTGCTCGGCCGCCCGGGAGCGGCCGGGCACTGCCGTGACCGGATGGCGTCGAACGGGTCTCCTGTACGGCCGCGCCGATGCCTCAGATTATCCATTTTGTCACCTTTTGTGATTTAAGGGGCTTTATGTATTGCTTTCTTTCTGTAGGCGCCATTTCACTTGGCCGGTCTGCGGTGACATACGCGGGTTGCGGCGATGACAGCGAAGGTCAGGAAGTGTTCCGGCTCACGCTCGTAGCGGCGGTGCGCGTCGGCAGCCGGACATCCGGGACACGGTCCGCTCCACGACCCGGCGATGTCGTCTCCCAGGCGCTGGGTCGTGGAGCGCCCTTGCGGGCGAGGCGGTGCCGGATGCCGCGGGATGCCAGCCATCGCCGCAGGTGGCGGTAGTCGTAGCCCTTGTCTCCGTGCAGTTTCCCAGGCCGTCGGCGTCGCGGGCCGCGATGGGAGCGGATGGGCGGGAGGCCACGGACCGGTGGGATGAGGGCCTGGCTGTCGTGGAGGTTGGCGGCGGAGATGCCGATAGGCAGGGGCAGGCCCTGTCGGTCGACGATGAGGTGGATTTCGGATCCTTTCTTGCCGCGGTCGGCCGGATTCGGTCCCGTCAGCTGCCCCCATTGAGGGCCACGAAGATGATCGCGGCGAGCACCTCGCGGTCCCCGCGCCGGCGATGGCCTCCACCCTGCGGGCGAACCGGTGCCGGCGGCACCACTCGCTGGAACAATTCCCACAAGTCCTCCGGCGCCATCCGCTCGACAAGCGCAGCAGTCATCACCCCAGACTGCCGAAAGAGCAGGCCAACTGAAATGGCGTCTTACGGCACGGCTTGGATCGTCCCCGCACGACTGAGAACGCCTCGGGGCCGCACCGCACGCGCCGTCTTGTCCGACCGGTTGAGGACCAGCACTGCCGGGCTGTGCGGCCGGCGTACGCGCTGCTGTGGCGCGTGGACATTCGCGCACGACAATTGCAGTGCGCTTCAGTCGGATCCACCCAGCACGATCTTCCACACTCGGGTCGCTACCTGGAGGTTGAGCCGGTCCTCGACGTTCGCGAGGTCGTTGCCGCTGATGTCGCGGATGCGCTTGAGTCGGTAGCGCAGCGTGCTGCGGTGGATCGCGAGGGATTCGGCGGTCTCGTCGTAGTTGCCGCCGCAGTCGAAGTACTGAGACAGCGTCTCCACCATGGCCGTGTGGTGCCGGGAGTCGTAGTCGATCAGCTGCCCGAGCCACTCGTGGACGAACGTCTCCAGTTCCTGGTGGTCGTTGCCGGGTCCCAGGATGCGGTAGAGGCCCAGTTCGTCGAAGAACGCCGTGCCGTAGTGCTCGCGGGAGTGGCGGCGCACCTCCAGGGCGCGCTGCGCCTCCTGGTAGCGGTGGGGGATGTCGTCCAGGGAGTCGCAAGGGGCGCTCACGCCGATGGTCCCGGACCGTGTCCCGGTCTCCCGGACGAGCGCCTCGTACAGCGCGCGGGCGTGCGGCCTGTCGTCGGCGACCAGGACCACGTGGTCGGCGCGCCGGGTCAGCAGCGAGTGCATGCCCACAGCAGAGGCCGCCCGGCCCACGGTCTGCGCGAAGGAACCGTCCGCGGTCCGGTTCGACCACTGCACCACGACGACGTAGTGGCGGCGGTGCAGGTCGTGTCCGACTGCCTCGGACCGGGCGTAGGCGCTCGCCTCGTCCGTTCCCGCCAGGAGGTCGTCGGCCAGCTCGCGGTGCAGCCTCGACTCCACTTCGGCCAGATCGCGCAGGTGCGCCAGCTCCGGGGCGAGTGACGCGGCGCCGTCCTCCAGCGCGCGCATGGTGTGTTCGTCGGCCTCGCCCCGGACGTCGACCAGGGCCAGCACGCCCAGGATCTCGCCGTGCGGGCGGACCAGGGTGACCAGGCGGTCATTCACTCGCACCGGCCCGGCCTGACGGCCGACGGCGTACAACATTTCGTCCTGGCGCACGGGGTCCGGTTCGGGATAGGGGTCGGGGCGGTCGGGGCCGCTCCAGGACCTCAGCCGACCGAAGCGGTCCTCGACCAGCGCGGGGAGTCCGGTGAGCCCGTGCAGTGCGCGGGTGAGGGTTTCCTCGGCGCAGCCCGAGGCGGCGACGTCGGTCATGAGCGCGTGAACGGCTCGCTGGTACCCCAGCTCGGCCACGACGGAGATCAGCCGCCCCTGGAGGGCTGTCCGCTCCTCCCTCAGCCGGTGCAGCTCCAGCGCGTCCTCGCGCCGGCGGCGGTGTGTGAAGGCGATCGACAGTGCAGCGGCGGTGAGCTGGACCAGCGTGGCGAGCAGGAAGCGCTCGGCCTCGGTGGGCCGGGAGCGGCACGTCACCACGAGGTAGCCGTGGAGCCTCCCAAACCCGCGCAGTCCCAGGGCCCGGCCTCGGGATCGGCCGGGCACGCTCACAACCCCGTCCTCCCCGGCCAGCTCCCGCACCCTCCGGTCCACGGCCACGGCATGAAGCAGCCCGTTCCCCGGGCTGGGGATCAGGGCGCCGTCCACCTCGAGGTACCCGGCCTCGGCGCTGTACGGCCCTGCGGCGGCTATGTGATCCATGGCCAGGCCCAGGATCTCCCTTTCGTCCAGGGAGTCGAACAGGGCCCCGGAGAGCACCATCAGATCGTGGGAGGCGCGGTCGGCCGGGGTCGGAGTGGGTGGGCGGGGCCCTCGCCGTGCCGCCGTGGGGCGCCATCCGCTGCCTCGGGGTGGGGCGGACCCTCTCCGCGCGACCATGAGTAGCCGCCCGCCGCTGACCCGCGGAAGGCTGCTCTCCGGGTCGCAGCGGCGGAGGTACAGGTCGTGCGCCCGGCTGCTGGCCATGGGATCACTCCGTTCTCTCCGAGCTTACAGCCGTGCGGTGCTGCTTGGCCGGGCCGGCTCGTACGAGATGTTCGGATTCGTCCTCTCGCGCTCGTGGGGTGACTGGACGCGTGTCTTTCTGACTCGCCAGGCGCAGGCGTGGAGCCTCTGGGCCCGCCACCCTGAGGAGTGTTCTTTAAACCGTCCACGCGCACCGGCAGGAAGGGCCGGGCGGTGACCGAGCAGCCGTAGGCCGGCTGCCTCGTACACAACGTACCGGGAAGCCGGACGCGCCGTTGATCACCTCTCCGTCCACGGGCTTCCCGTGGAGAGGGCCCCGGCGTCCTGTTCGGGCGGCTTTTCGGCCTGGTGAACCGCCTCGACCCCGTTGTCTGCGCCCTGCTCCTCGTCGAGAAGGCCTCCGACGAGGCAGGGCTGATCGGCGGGCTGGAGACCACTGGCAGAGGTCCCACCCGTACCCGAACGAACGTGATCCGGACAGTCGGCGCAGGCGCCGTACCGGGAGGAGTACCTCATGGCCAAGGCAGTGGGCATCGATCTGGGCACCACCAACTCGGTGATCGCCGTATGGGAGGGCGGAGAGCCGTCCGTCGTGCCCAACAGCGAGGGCAACCGCACGACACCGTCCGTGGTGGGCTTCACCGACACCGGGGAACGTCTGGTGGGCCAGCTGGCCCGGCGCCAGGCGATCCTCAATCCCAAGGGCACCATCTACTCGGCCAAGCGGTTCATCGGCCGGCATTTCGACGAGATCTCCGACGAGGCCAAGGCGGTGGCGTACGACGTCGTCGAGGGCGACGGCGGGGCGGCCCGCTTCAAGGTGCGCGACAAGCTGTACGCGCCCGAGGAGATCAGTGCACAGGTGCTGCGCAAACTCACGGAGGACGCCTCCAAGCAGCTCGGGGAGCGGGTCACGGAGGCGGTCATCACGGTGCCCGCCTACTTCAACGACGCCCAGCGCACCGCCACCAAGGACGCCGGACGGATCGCGGGACTGGAAGTGCTGCGGATCATCAACGAGCCGACGGCGGCCGCCCTCGCGTACGGCGTGGACAAGAAGGAGCACGAGACCGTCCTCGTCTTCGACCTGGGCGGCGGCACCTTCGACGTGAGCATCCTCGACGTCGGCGACGGCGTGGTGGAGGTGCGCTCCACCGCAGGCGACAGCCACCTGGGCGGCGACGACTTCGACCGGCGCCTGGTGGACCACCTCGCGGACGGCTTCCAGAAGGAGAACGGCATCGACCTGCGCCAGGACGCGCAGGCGCTGCAACGCTTGTTCGAGGCAGCGGAGAAGGCCAAGACCGAGCTGAGCTCGGTGACGCAGACGCAGGTCAGCCTGCCGTTCATCACCGCCGACGCCGCCGGGCCCAAGCACCTCACCGACTCGATCATGCGGTCCACGTTCGAGCAGATCACCGGCGACCTGGTGGATCGCTGCCTGGGGCCGGTCCAGCAGGCCATCGCCGACGCCAAGGTCGGCGAGAGCGACATCGACGAGGTCATCCTCGTCGGCGGGTCCACCCGCATCCCCGCTGTCCAGACCCTGGTCCGCCGGCTGACCGGCGGCAAGGAACCCAACATGAGCGTCAACCCCGACGAGGTCGTGGCCCTCGGTGCCGCGATCCAGGCAGGGGTGCTCAAGGGTGAGGTCAAGGACGTCCTGCTGCTCGACGTGACCCCCTTGTCGCTGGGCGTGGAGACACGCGGCGGAGTGATGACGAAGATCATCGAGCGGAACACCACCATCCCGGTGCGCCGCAGCGAGACCTTCTCCACCGCCGAGGACAACCAGCCGGCCGTCGACGTGGTGGTCCTCCAGGGCGAGCGCGAGCTGGCCGCCGACAACCGGGTGCTGGGCCGGTTCCAGCTCACCGACATCCGGCCGGCGCCGCGGGGCGAAGCCCAGATCGAGGTCACCTTCGACATCGACGCCAACGGCATCCTCGAGGTCAAGGCTCGCGACCGGGACACCGGCAAGGAACAGGGCATCACCATCAGCGAGAGCTCCAACCTGGACCGCAGCGAGGTCGAACACATGGTCCAGGAGGCCGAAAGCAACCAGGGCAAGGACAAGGCACTCCGCGAAGCCGTCGACGCCCGCAACGAACTCGACGCCGTCGCGTACCAGGTCGAGAAGCGTCTCGCCGAACTGGGCGACGCGGCGCCCGCGCACGAGAAGGCACGCGGCGAGATGCTCGTGTCGGACGCCCGCGCGGCGGTCAAGGAAGAGGCGGGCGTCGAGCGCGTGCGACCCCTGACCTCCGAACTCCAGCAGGCAATAGCCGGGCTGACGGCCCATCAGGTCGCCACCGCCCCGGGCGGAGATCCCGGTCAGGACGCCGCCACCGGCGGACCCACGAGTGGCGGTTACGGTGACGATGATGTCATCGACGCCGAGTTCGACAAGGGCTGAGGCGCGCCATGCCCACCTACCCCCAGGAACCCGACCGGGCCGCGCCGGATCCGGTCGAACCGGTCCCGGAAGGCATCGGACGCCCTTCTCGCGGGGATCTGCCCGAACCGGGCCCACTGGGGCTCGGAGCGGGGGACGGCGAACCGGGACCCGATGCCGCCGGCTCCGCGCCTGCCGAGGACGAGTACACGACCGCGATCCGGGAACTGGAGGACCGATGGCGGCGCGCACTCGCCGACCTCGACAACCTTCGCAAGCGTCACGCCAGGGAACTGGAGCGCGAACGGGCGGTGGAGCGGGCTCGCACGGCGGCCGCCTTCCTGCCCGTCCTCGACAACCTCGAACTGGCCCTGACCCATGCGGGCGCCGACCCGGGCGCGATCGTGGAGGGCATCCTGGCCGTACGCGACCAAGCGGTGAACGTCCTCGAACTGCTCGGCTACCCGCGGCACGCGGAGACCGGCGTCCCCTTCGATCCGGCCCGGCACGAGGTGGTCGGCATCGTCCAGGACCCGGACGCCCCACCGGGCACGGTCGTCGAGGTACTGCGCCCCGGCTACGGGGACGGCGAGCGGCAGCTCAGGCCCGCCGCCGTAACCGTCGCCAAGCGGGAGTGACCGGTCATGGCGCGGGACTACTACGAAGTGCTCGGCGTGTCGCGGTCCGCGAGCCAGGACGAGATCCAGCAGGCGTATCGCAAACTCGCCCGCAGGCACCACCCCGACGTCAACAAGGACCCTGGGGCGGAGGAGCGTTTCAAGGACCTCAACGAGGCATACAGCGTCCTGTCCGATCCCAAGACCCGAGCCCGCTACGACCGCTTCGGCGAGGACTTCCGCAAGATCCCGGAGGACTTCGACGAGCGGGTCGCGGCGGGAGCGGGCGGCGGCTTCCGCGGTCGCACGACCGCAGGCGGCGGCGGTTCTCGTGTCCGGTACGCCGGCTTCGACGACGACTTCGGAGCGGAGGGCATCGACATCGAGGACCTGTTCGGCTCCATGTTCGGAGCCGGCGCCGCCCGAGGGAGCGTCCCCGGAGCGGACCAGGAGGCCGAACTGCCGCTCACCGTCGAGGAGGCGTACCGAGGCGGCCGCCGCACCGTCACGCTGGCCGGTCCCACCGGGCAGCCGCGGCGGTACGAGGTCGACGTGCCGCCGGGCGTCACGGGCGGGCAGCGCATCCGACTGGCGGGCGAGGGCGGCCGGGGCAGTGGTGACGCCGACGCGGGCGACCTGTACCTGCGCGTGCGCATCCAGCCCCACCCCCTGTTCCGGCTGGACGGCCGCGACGTGCACGTCCAGGTCCCGGTGGCCCCCTGGGAGGCGGCCCTGGGTGCGACCGTGCCGGTGCCCACCCCCGGCGGCGGCACGGCCAAGGTCACGGTGCCCGCGGGCTCGTCCAGCGGCCGGCGGCTGCGGCTGCGCGGCGAGGGCATGCCGAACCCGCGCGGCGCGAACGGCGACCTGTACGCCGAACTCCGCATCATGGTGCCACCCACCCTCGGCGACCGTGAGCGCGAACTGTTCGCGGAGCTCGCCGCCGCCTCCTCGTACGACCCCAGGAGGACGTGATGAACCAACCACCCGCGGGAGCGTCAGGCCCCCGCCGGGCTGGCGTGGGCAACCGTCCGGTGCGAACGGGCGCCGACCTCACCGCCTCGACGGCCGTCCGGTACGCGCTCGTGCCCGCCCCCAGGCTCTCCCTCGACGCCGTGGCCCGTCGCTCGGGCCTCCACCCCGATCTGATCCGCCGGTTCGTCGCCCTCGGACTGGTCGACGCCGAACGCGACGCCGCGGGGCACCTGGTGTTCGATCCCACGGCCCCGGCGGTGCTCGCCCGTATCCAGCGGCTGCGCTCCGGACTCTGCCTCAACTACGCCTCGATCGGCCTGGTACTCGACCTGCTCGATCGCATCAGCCTGCTCGAAGCCGCCCTGCGCGGCCGCGGCACGAGGAGTGAAACACCCCCATGGACATGAACCGTCTCACCCAGAAGTCCCAGGAAGCCCTCCAGGAGGCCCAGACCGCGGCCGGCCGCATGGGGCACACCGAGGTCGACGGGGAGCACCTGCTGCTCGCGCTCCTCGATCAGGAGCACGGTCTGATCCCGCGTTTGCTGGAGCAGGCCGGCAAGGAGCCGGAGGGACTGCGCGAGGCCGTGCGCGAGGAACTCTCCCGTCGCCCGAAGGTCACCGGCCCCGGCGCGGCACCCGGCCAGGTCTTCGTCACCCAGCGCCTCGCCCAGCTGCTCGACGCCGCCGAGCGGGAGGCCAAACGCCTCAAGGACGACTACGTGTCCGTGGAACACCTCCTGCTCGCCCTGGCCGAGGAGAGCTCTTCGACCGCTGCCGGGCGACTACTCAAACAGGCCGGCATCACCCGGGACTCGTTCCTGAGCGCGCTCACCCAGGTCCGCGGGAACCAGCGCGTCACTTCCGCCCACCCCGAAGTGGCCTACGAGGCTCTGGAGAAGTACGGCCGCGACCTCGTCGTCGAGGCTCGGGCCGGGCGGCTGGACCCGGTCATCGGCCGTGACGCGGAGATCCGCCGCGTCACCCAGATCCTCAGCCGCAAGACCAAGAACAACCCCGTACTCATCGGCGACCCCGGCGTCGGCAAGACCGCCATCGTCGAGGGCCTGGCGCAGCGCATCGTCCGCGGCGACGTTCCCGAGGGGCTGCGCGACAGGACGGTGTTCGCCCTGGACATGGGCTCCCTGGTCGCCGGCGCCAAGTACCGCGGCGAGTTCGAGGAACGTCTGAAGGCCGTACTGTCCGAGGTCAAGGCCGCCGAAGGGCGCATCCTGCTCTTCGTCGACGAACTCCACACCGTCGTCGGCGCAGGCGCCGCCGAAGGAGCCATGGACGCGGGCAACATGCTCAAGCCGATGCTGGCCCGGGGCGAACTCCACATGGTCGGCGCCACCACCCTCGACGAGTACCGCAAGCACATCGAGAAGGACGCCGCCCTCGAACGCCGCTTCCAGCAGGTCCTGGTCGAGGAGCCCAGCGTGGAGGACACCATCTCCATCCTGCGCGGCCTGCGCGAACGCCTGGAGGTCTTCCACGGCGTGAAGATCCAGGACACCGCGCTGGTCTCCGCGGCCACCCTCAGCCACCGTTACATCACCGATCGGTTCCTGCCCGACAAGGCCATCGACCTCGTCGACGAGGCGTGCGCCAGGCTGCGTACCGAGATCGACTCGATGCCCGCCGAACTCGACGAGATCACCCGCCGTGTCACGCGGCTGGAGATCGAGGACGCCGCCCTGTCCAAGGAGACCGACCCCGCCAGCAAGACCCGTCTGGAGGAGCTGCGCAGGGAGCTGGCCGACCTGCGCGGCGAGGCCGACTCCAAACACGCCCAGTGGGAGGCCGAACGGCAGGCGATCCGCCGCGTGCAGGAACTGCGCCAGGAATTGGAACAGGTCCGCCACGAGGCAGAGGAGGCCGAACGCGCCTACGACCTCAACCGTGCCGCCGAACTGCGCTACGGCCGCCTCCAGGACCTGGAGCGCCGACTCGCCGCGGAGGAGGAGCAACTGGCCACCAAACAAGGTCAGAACCGGCTGCTGCGCGAGGTCGTCACCGAGGAGGAGATCGCCGAGATCGTCGCCGCCTGGACCGGCGTTCCCGTTGCCCGCCTCCAGGAGGGCGAACGGGAGAAGCTGCTGCGCCTCGACGAGATCCTGCGCGAGCGCGTCATCGGTCAGGACGAGGCCGTCAAGCTCGTCACCGACGCCATCATCCGTGCCCGCTCCGGCATCCGAGACCCTCGCCGCCCCATCGGCTCGTTCATCTTCCTCGGCCCCACCGGCGTCGGGAAGACCGAGCTGGCCAAGACCCTCGCCCGAGCCCTGTTCGACTCCGAGGAGAGCATGATCCGCCTCGACATGAGCGAGTACCAGGAGCGGCACACGGTCAGCCGGCTCATGGGCGCACCGCCCGGATACGTCGGCTACGAGGAGGGCGGCCAGCTCACCGAGGCCGTGCGCCGCAAGCCGTACTCGGTCGTCCTGTTCGACGAGGTCGAGAAGGCGCACACGGATGTCTTCAACACGCTGCTGCAGATCCTCGACGACGGTCGCATCACCGACGCTCAGGGCCGTACCGTCGACTTCCGCAACACCGTGATCATCATGACCTCCAACATCGGCTCCGAGCACCTCCTCGACGGCGCCACCGCCGAGGGCGAGATCAAGCCCGATGCCCGCGCCCTGGTGATGGGCGAGCTGCGCGGGCACTTCCGCCCGGAGTTCCTCAACCGCGTCGACGACATCGTGCTGTTCAAGCCACTCGGTGAGCGGCAGATCGAGCGGATCGTGGAGTTGCAGTTCGACGAGATGCGGCGGAGGCTCGCCGAGCGCCGCATCACCGTCGAACTGTCCGACATCGCACGGGAGGTGATCGCCCACCAGGGCTACGACCCGGTGTACGGGGCCCGGCCGCTGCGGCGCTACATCTCCCACGAGGTCGAGACGCTGGTCGGGCGGGCCCTGCTGCGGGGCGACGTCCAGGACGGTGCGACGGTGCGCGTCGACGCCGAGCACGGAGAGCTGGTGGTCACCTACGACCACCAGGAGGGTGACCGGAAGGCGAGGGCGGCGTGAACACCATCCGGACGACGACGGTGACCTGCCCGAACTGCGGGCGCGGCAACCGGATTCCCGCGGCTGCCGAGGGACGGCCCAAGTGTGGCCACTGCAAGCATGCCCTGCCCTGGGTCGTCGACGCGGGCGAAGACGACTTCATCGAGGTCGCTGACAACGCCACGGTGCCGGTCGTCGTCGACCTCTGGGCCACCTGGTGCGGTCCCTGCCGCATGGTCAGCCCAGCCCTCGAACAGGTCGCCCGGGACCTCGCCGGACAGATCAAGCTCGTCAAGGTCGACGTCGACCAGAACCCACGGCTCAGTCGGCGGTTCGAGGTGCAGGCGGTGCCGACCCTGCTCGTCCTGGACCGGGGCGAGACGCTCGCCCGGCAGGCCGGCGCGGCACCCGCGCCCGTCCTGCGCTCCTGGGTCGAGCAGGCGGTGGCGGGCCGGCAGACCACTGCGGGAGGGTGAAGGCGACGGTGCTGAGGAAGACCAACGCCGGCCGCGGCCGATCACGCCCACTTCACGGAAGGAAAACCCTCATGGCCACGATTCCCGACCCGCACCTGGCGATGGTTCGCCCAGTGACGCCGCGTACCCCGCAGGGCTGCGAGGAGTGCCTCAGGGAGCAGTCCCCGTGGCTCCACCTGCGCCTGTGTCTCACCTGTGGGCACGTCGGCTGCTGCGATTCCTCCCCCCTCAAGCACGCCAGGCGGCATGCGGGGAGCGTCGGTCACCCCGTCGTGCAGTCCTTCGAGCCGGCAGAGGACTGGCGCTGGTGCTTCGTCCACGAGGCGCTGGTCTGATGAGCACGGCCGAGCACGAGAAGGGTGCGGTCCGCGAGACACCGGACCGGTACGGGGCGTTCCCGCGCCTCCCGTCGGAGCAGCTCGAGGACCTGAGCGCGCACGGTGAGCGCCGCAGGACCGCCGAGGGCGAGGTGCTGTACCGCGAGGGCGAGCCGTTCCGGGAGTTCCTCGTGATCCTCAGCGGGACCGTCGAAATCCTCAGCGACCAGGGCGGCCCCGACGAGCGCACGGTCGCGGTCCACGGACCCGGCAGGTTCCTGGGCGAACTCGGACTGCTGGAAGGCCAGGCAGCGTTCAACACCGCCGTGGTGCGCGAGGCCGGCGAGATCCTTGCCGTACCGGTGGAGCGGCAACGCGCCCTGGTCGGCAGCGACCCCGTCCTCGGCGACCTGATCCTCCGCGCCTACCTGGGCCGCAGGTACCTGCTCATCGGCCTCGGCGCCGGCTTCCGGATCCTGGGGTCGTGCTATTCACGGGACACGCTGCGGCTGCGCGAGTTCGCCGCCCGCAACCGGCTGCCCCACCGCTGGGTGGATCTGGAGAGGGACAAGGAGGCCGAGGCGCTGCTGCGCCGGTTCGCCATCCGTCCCGAGGAGACGCCGGTGGTCCTGTGGCAGGGCGAGCGGCTCCTGCGCAATCCGAGCAACGCTGAACTCGCCCGGCTCATCGGGCTGCCCGCCCCCGCCCCCTCGGCCGAGAACGAACGGTGCGAGGTCATCGTGGTCGGTGCGGGCCCCGCAGGACTCGCCGCCGCCGTGTACGGTGCCTCCGACGGCCTCACCACGGTCACCGTCGACGCCGTGGCCACGGGAGGCCAGGCAGCGACCTCGTCCCGCATCGAGAACTACCTCGGCTTCCCGTCCGGCATCTCCGGGGGCGAACTCATCGAGCGTGCGGTGCTCCAGGCGCACAAGTTCGGCGCCCGTCTGATGGTGCCGGCGGAGGTCAGCGCGCTCACCCCGCAGGACGATGAGTACATCGTCACGTTCACAGACGGCTCCCGGGCCCGGGCCGGCGCCGTGGTGCTCGCCTCGGGCGTGCGGTACCGCAGGCTCGAAGTGCCCGGCATCGACCGCCTGGAAGGGATCAGCGTCTACTACGCGGCGACGGTCCACGAGGCCGGCCTCTGCCGCGCCGACCCGGTCGCCGTGGTCGGCGGCGGGAACTCCGCCGGACAAGCGGCGTTGTTCCTCGCCCAGCACGCGTCCGAGGTGCACCTCCTCGTCCGGGGCAGCGACCTCAACGCGGACATGTCGCGCTACCTGGTGGACCAGGTGGAGCAGCACCCCAAGATCGAGGTGCTGCTCCGCACCGAAGTACGGGGCGTCGCCGGCAAGGAGAAGCTGGAGTCGCTGACGGTGGAGGACAACGCAAGCCATGAGCGCCGTGAGCTGCAGGCCGCGGCGCTGTTCGTGTTCATCGGCGCCCGCCCCCGCACGGAATGGCTGGGGGGCGTGCTGGCCCTGGACGAAAGGGGCTTCGTCCTCACCGGCGCCGACGCCGGGGCGGTGGCCGATACGAACCGGTGGGCCTCGCTGGGCCGCGATCCGATGCTGCTGGAGACCACCCTGCCCGGGGTCTTCGCCGCCGGCGACGTCAGGAGCGGCTCGGTGAAACGGGTGGCCTCGGCGACCGGTGAAGGCGCCATGGCGATCCGCCTCGTGCACGAGCACCGGGAACGGAAGGGAAACCTGGTCACAGTCGGCCCCGAGGGACGCCGGCCGGAAGCGGGCGGGCCCGTGTCCTCGCGCTGACCCGGCCCCTGACGGACCCGATACGTGGCCCCACCCGTAAGGACAGCGTGTCACCACGGCTTCGCCTCCACCCAGGGGCATCCTGTGAACCCTTGCAATCGCGGAGGACAGCCGAGGAGGATGGTCCGGTCGTGCGGGAGTCGGCGCAGGGCGTCACGGTCGTAGCTCTCCTGGCCGATCCGGACGCGCCCACGGACGTCGCGCGGCGCATCGCCCGGATGCTTCCTGACCGGCTCGCTGAAAAGGCGGGCCAGGGGCGTCGGTTCGACGTCAAGGTGGTCAGTGAGCCCTTCACCTCGGGGACCGAGGCCCCGCACACCTTGATGCGCCGGATCAGGGAGCGCGCAAGTGCGGAGAACTGGGACATCGTGGTGGCCCTCACCGACCTTCCGCTGCACTCACACGGGCGCAGGATTCTTGTGGATCTGAGTCACGAACACGGCTTGGCGCTGCTGTCCCTTCCTTCCCTGGGGGGCTTGCGGCTGCAGACGAGAGCCCGGCGGGCAGTGGAAGAAGCCGTGCTCGGCTTGGCCGGTCCGCAGTCCACCGGTGCTGAGGGGCTTCCGCGCAGTCAGCCGCTTCCTGGCCCTTTCGCCGGTCGTCTCGCGCCTGTCCACCGGGGCCAGGTCGGTGACGAGGAGGCTGCCGATCTCCGGTACATCGTCAGCGGGCCGCGCGGCTACCTGCGGGTGCTCGCCGGTATGGTCCGCGCGAACCGGCCCTGGCGCTTGGTGTCGGGCCTGTCGAAAGCCCTGGCGGCCGCACTCGCCACGGGAGCCATCGCCACCCTGGACTCCACCACCTGGAGCCTCTCCGGTGCCCTGAGCGCGCAACGCCTCGTGATCGCCATGGTCGGGTCCGTCGGGCTCATGATCGGCTGGCTGATCGTGGACGGGGAGCTGTGGCACCGATCGACGGAGGGATCGCCGGAGGCGAGGCAGAGGGCGCGGCTCTACAACACCTCGACGGTCCTCACTGTCGGTATCGGGGCGCTCGTCTGCTACGTGGGATTGATGGTCATCAACTTGGTGTGGGCGCTGTTCATCCTCGACGACCGGGTGTTCGCTTCCACGACAGGAACCCCCCTGCACGCCACGGAGTATTTGACGTTGTCCTGGTTCGTCGCTTCGGTCGCCACGGTGGCCGGCGCGCTGGGATCGGGCTTGGAGAGCGACGAGGCGATCCGCGCAGCCACCTACTCCACGCGCGAAGAGCAACGTCGCCACATGCTCCAAGGCGACCACGGCGACCAGCTGATGACCTGAGTCGGAGATGCGTCGCTGGTTGGTGATCGTCAGGGCCCGACGACATCGCCGGTCGATCGGCGGCCCCCGAGGGCCACGAGGACCCCCGCCTCATGCTCAACGTTCTCGGCGGCGTGGCCGGCACGACCCGGTTGCGGGGCCGGGCTGGGCTCCTGCCCGTGACGTGGCTGCGGGCCCTCCGGGAAGTCGTGCGATCCGGGCTCACGATCGAGGAGGCGCGACTGGAGCCCCTGCTCGCGCTGCGCACGGCTGTGGGGGTGGCGCTCGTCATCGGGCCGGCGCTGTGGCGGGCCTCCCCGGCGTACGCCGCGTCCGCCGCCCTCGGCGCCTACTCCGCGGGCGCAGCCACGTTCCAGCGCACCTGGCGTCCCCGCAAAGTCATCGCGCTCGGCGCGGGCCTAGGTCTGGCACTCGGCACCTTCCTCGGGTATCCGGCCGCGGGGCGACTCGCGACGTTCCTCCCACTGCTGGCCGTATGGGCCTTTGCCGCAGGGACGGCGTGGGCCGTCGGATCGACCGCCGGGATCGTCGCGGCGACGACGGTCGGCAGCATGCTGGTGACCGTCACCCTGCCCACGAGCATCGGGCGGGCCCTGGAGCACGCCGGGATCATCGCGCTCGGGGGCGTGGCGCAGGCCCTGCTGATCCTGCTTTTCCCGATCCGCCGTTGGGGGGCGCATCGGGACGCGCTCGCCGATGCCTTGGCCGCCGTGGCGGACTACGCCCGCCGGCTGCGGCACGACCCGACCGCCCCGTTCGACCCGGAACCGTTGATGACGGCCCGGGACGCGGCCGCCGTGACGCCGTCGCAGGCCCGCACCCGTCCCTCCGTCCTGCACGGCCCCAGGGGACTCGCCGAGCGCATTCGGCCCGTCGTCGCCGCACTCGCCGACCCGGGCGTCGGCGCCCCGCCGGAGGGGCTCGGGCGGGACCGGGCAGGGGAGTTGCTCGACGCCGCCGCCGAGGTCCTGGATGAGGCCGCCCGTTCGATCCGCCGCGGCACTCCCGCCGAGGTGTCGCCCGGAAGCACGGACGTCCTGTGCGTCGACGAGGAGCACGAGGTGCTGGAGGGCCCCGCGCGGCAGGCCGCCGAGCGGCTCGTGGAACTGCTCGGCGAGGCCTTGGAGATCGCCCGGTGCGGCACGCCCGGGAGGACGCCCGCGCCGCCCGTCCCCGAGGACGCCCAGGTCCTGGTGCGCCCGACCATGTTCCGGCTGGTCCCGGTCGTGGTCCGGGCGGTCCGACGTGAGCTCCGCCGGGACTCGCCCGTGTTCCGGCACGCCGTCCGCCTGGCGGCGGTGGCCACGCTCGGCTACCTGATCGCCGCCCGGCTTCCGGTGGGCCACGGCTATTGGGTGCCCATCACTTCGGTGATGGTGATGGGGCCGGGCTTCCACCAGACGTACGCGCGGGCGGTGGCCCGTCGCGCCGGGACCCTGGCGGGGGTCGCGCTCGCCACCGGGATGGTGCGGGCCCTGGGCCCGGACGCCGCCAGGTGTTCGGCCTGCTGGCGGTGGTCTCGGCGGGCCTGTCGTTCACGCTGAACCGCACCGGCTACGCCTACTCCCAGTGCTTCACGGCCGCATACGTCGTCTTCCTGCTCGGCATGGGCGGCCAGGCATGGGAGCAGACGGTCCCGGAAAGGGTGGTGCTCACCCTGCTCGGCGGGGCCCTCGCGATGCTGGCGTACGTGGTGTTCCCCGGATGGGAGACACCCCGGCTGCCGGGCCGGCTTGCGGACTGGCTCGCCGCCGAGGGCCGTTACGCGGCCGCGGTGCTCCGCAGCTACGCCGAACCGACCCGGGAACACCACGCCGACCTGCGCAGAGCACTGATGGCGAGCAGGGAGGCACGTGCCGCCTGGCAGGAGACGTACGACCGGGCGAGACAGGAACCGGTCGGCCCCAGGGGCCTGACGTCACGCGAGGCGGAGGAGGCGCAGGAGGCGATCAAGGGCTTCGACCGGGCGGCGATGCTCATGGAGAGCCACGTCCCGCGGGCCGACAGCCGTCCCGTCCCCGAGGCGGAGCGGCTCGCCGAGGCTCTGGAGGCGGACACTGCGCAGGCGGCGGTCGACGTGCGCGAGCACAGGAATCGGGATTGGGCGCGCGTGGAGGAGGCGCTCCACGCGTGGGAGGGCGCCGCCGCCGGGGACGGGAGCCCGGTGGTGCGGCGCGGGGCGGCAATGCAGAAGCGGGCCTTGGAGGCCCTCGCGACGGCCGTGAGCCGTACACCCCTGGAACGGGACGTCGGCTCCGCTCGCGAAGAGCAACGGGTGCGGGCGGCCGCAGCGACGGAAGGTGACGGATCAGGATCCGCCCACCGGGGTGGGTGACGGCTCCGGCGACGGAGAAGCGCGCCGCGCCTCCTGGAGCGGGACGTAGTCTCCCGGCCGCGTCGAGCGACGCCACACGTACCCCGCTGTCGCCATCACGAGGATCAGACCTGCCAAAACGAGCAGTTCGACACCCTCGACGTAACACCGGAAGGACTTCTCCGCCTCGGCCGTCACGATGAGCACCTTGCGGATGCCGGCGATCAGGCCGGCGACGAGAAACGGCTCCGCGTCGAGGGTCTGGTTCCTGATGGTCAGGCGGACGTGTGGAGCAGCTCGGCCACGATGAAGAGCGCCAGGCTGCTGTCCAATGCGGAGAGAACGATCGTCTCCTCACGGTACGGCCCCTGGATCGATCGGTTCCGTCCCGGCTTCCATCCCACCCACCACGACACCGTCCGCCGCGAACGCGTACAGCTCACTGCGGACGGCGTCCGCCGCCGCCCGACGACCGAAAGCCTGCCCACCGGCTGAAGGGCGGAGGCCTATGTGCTGCGCGGACAGCCACCACTCCTGTCAGAGGGTTGCAGTCTGCCGCTGTTCAGGCGGGAGCTTGATCCGTGACTGGTCCGGAGACGGAGGCTGAGAGACCGAATCGACTACCTCGGGCAATTGTGGGGGGTCGTAACCACGTCGGGCGAGATGCCGAGCAAATCCTGGTCAGGCCCGTGGTCGTGGTGCCCTGATGCTGAGTTTTGCTGACTTTGAGGGACGCGTAACGCTCTGACCTGACGAAACGTGGAGCGATCCAATGGTTCTGGAACTGGATCGGCCGCTCCCACGAGGAGATCGCCCAGGCCCGCGAGGACTGGACGAACGGCACCCGCTTCGGCGAGGTCAAGGGCTACGACGGCCCCCCGATCCCGGCCCCGCAACTCCCCCCGACCCACCTGAAGCCGCGGGGACGCGTCCGCTGACCGACCCGAGGAGAGGTGCGGGGTAGGGGTCGGGAAGCCGGGGTCGGTCCGCGGGGCGGGCCGGCCGGGGGCGTGTGCGGGAACGGGGCGCGTCCGGTTTCAGCCTCGCCGACGGGGGCATCCGCCCGGCCATGGACACCTCAACTCCCGCCACGGATCCGGTGGATGCCCTGGGCGAGGAACAGCATCTCGTCCTTGCCGCGGACGCCAACGGGGACGGCAGGCCCGACGTGTGGATGACGGACACCACGGGCGACGGCACCGCCGACCTGTACCAGTTCGACACCACCGGCGACGGCTCGGTCGACGTGAGCATCATCGAGCTCGCGGACGGGCCCGGCCCCGACCGCGTGGCCGTCGAGGGCGACGCCGGCCGTCCCCCGCGGGGCTGACGCCCGGGGGCACCGGGCCGGCCTCGTTGAACGCACACCCCTGCGGCGACCCGGGCGACCCGCCCGGGCACCTCACGCACCCTCCACAGAAGGAGCACTCATGCTCGGCATCGCCTCCGCGGTCCTGTTCTTCATCGCGTTCCTGATCAATGCCGCCGACATCGCCACCAACGACGTCTTCTCCTCGACGAACATCATGCTCCTCGGGCTGATCGCCCTGGCCCTCCACGTGTCCGGTATCGGCGGCGACCGGTCCGGCCACACCTCCAGACGCCGCCCGTGGTCCCGCTCCTGACCGCCGGAAGCGGGCCCGCGACGAGCCCCCGGAACGGTGTCGGC
>NZ_JBEOSD010000064.1:0-16342 GCF_040302735.1 Streptomyces sp. NPDC097619
TCCCTATTGGCGCCCCCCCCCCCGCGGGGGGCCCGTCCACAGCTGTGGACGGGCCCGCCTCGGTGTTCCCGGACTCAGCCGGCCAGACCGGAGGCGCCGGCGACGGCCGCCACCGGGCCCGCTACGGCGGGGGCGGACCCGGCGAGGGCCGTGCCCACGCTCTCGTCGGCGGCGACGGCGCCGCGCTCGGCCTGCTGGAGGGTCTCGGTCGGGTTGTCCGTCAGGTCGATCACCTGGCTGACGGCGTCCCCGCCGGGAAAGCCCTCGGGGGCGTCCGCCGCGTGCGCGGCGATCGGGGCGACGGACAGGGCGGCACCGGCCAGGGTGAGGGCGGTCAGCGTGCGCTTCAGGGGGCTCATGGGCTTCATGCCGAGATCAACGACACCGACCCACCGGGGTTTCTGCCCGTCCCCGACCCGGCCGTCCCCGACCCGGCCGTCCGGAGCGGGCGGACCCACCGCGCGGCGCGGACGCACGGATGCCCGGCACCCCCCGGAGGAACGGGGGGTGCCGGGCATCCGGCGACACGACACGGCTGGGTGGGGCAGAGGGCTCGGCTCAGTCCTCCACGACCAGGGACGGCGTCTCCTTGGTCAGGACCTCGCCCCGGAAGAAGGCCGGGCTCCGACGCTCGGTGACGATCATGATGACGAGGCCGAGGGCCAGCAGCCCCACCCCGATCACGAAGACGCTGCCGACTCCGAGCACGGTCGAACCGGAGCCGTACGCGGGGTCCCACATGTCGAAGAGGGTCTTGAAGAAGACCGCCGCGAGCAGCAGCCCGCCGAGCACGGGGAAGACGCCCTTGAAGAGCAGGTCGCGGCCGGAGCGGCGGAGCTCGCCGCGGAAGTACCAGGCGCAGGCGAAGGCCGTCAGGGAGTAGTAGAAGCAGATCATCAGGCCCAGCGCGAAGATCGTGTCCGTGAGGACGTTCTCGCTGACCAGGGTCATGATCGTGTAGAAGGCACCGGTGGCGACGCCCGCCATGATCGTGGCGCGTCCGGGGGTCTTGAACCGCGGGTGGACCTTGGCGTAGGAGGGCGGCAGCGCCTCGTACGTGGACATGGCCAGGACGGTGCGGGCCACCGGGATGAAGGTGGTCTGGAGCGAGGCCGTGGCGGAGGCCAGCACGGCGACGAAGAGCAGGATGCCGAGGACGGGGCCCATCACGGGGCCGGCGAGGGCGGCGAAGACGTTGTCGGAGGTCTCCGGGTTGGCGAGGCCGAGGCCCTTGTCGCCGGAGCCGACGGCCATCTGGGCGGCGACGCCGGTGGCCAGGTAGGAGCCGACGAGGACGACCATGGCGATCAGGGAGGCCCGGCCGGGGGTCTTCGCGGAGCCGGTGGTCTCCTCGTTGGTGGCCAGGCAGGCGTCCCAGCCCCAGTACATGAAGATCGAGAGGGAGAGTCCGGCGGTGAAGGCGGCCATGGACTCGACCGCGAAGGGGTTCATCCACTGCCAGGAGAAGTCCAGGCCGGTGTCGAAGGAGCCTGCGGCGGCCTTCTGGAAGGCCATGGCGACGAAGATCGCGAGGACGGCGAGCTGGAGGCCGACGAGGGCGTACTGGACGCCCTTGGTGGCGGTCATGCCCCGGTAGCTGATGGCGGTGGCCGCGGCGATCAGGGTGAGGCAGGTGACGATGTGGACGGCCTTGTTGTCGTCCAGGGCGGCGATCGAGGGGTTGTTCGTGATCTCCCCGGCGAGCAGCCAGAAGTAGGAGGTCGCGACGCCCGCGAGGTTGGACAGCACGATGATCGTCGCGATGACCAGGCCCCAGCCGCACATCCAGCCCACGCGGGGGCCGAAGGCCTTCACGGTCCAGGTGAAGGAGGTGCCGCAGTCGGGCATGGCCTTGTTGAGCTCGCGGTACGCGAAGGCGACCAGCAGCATCGGCAGGAAGCCCGCGAGGAAGACGGCGGGCATCTGGAGGCCGACCTCGCCGGCGGTGGAGCCGAGGGTGGAGGTCAGGCAGTAGACGGGCGCGACGGTGGAGATGCCGATGACCGCGGAGCCGACCAGACCGACGGAACCCTTGCCGAGCCCCTTGCCGCGGTAGTCGCCGCCGTCGGCGCCACCGCTTACCGTGTCTCCGACCTGGGGCCGCATGTCCAGCTGTGTCATGAGTCAGGACGGTAGACGGTGCGGTTTCCTTATCCGGAGGACTCAAGTCCACTTCTCCACACCCCAAAAGTCCTTGGAACTTGAGGGCGGAAGTGTTCACAAACCCGCAATGAAAGGTTCACGGCGCCACGGATCATCGTTTCGGCGAGCGCGGACCTCCGCTTCCGCCATACGGAAACCGCAGCCATGCCCGATTTGCCCCATTCAAAACTTTCCCGGTCAACTTTTGGGAAAGCGGCCCGCGCCCGTCCCCCGGATCTGCCGAGGAGCCCCGGACCCAAGCGGCGCTTGGGCCCGGGGCCGATCTCAGCCCGGCCAGACGATCGACTGGATCTCGCTGTAGGCGTGCAGCGCGTACGAGCCGACGTCCCGCCCGACCCCACTGCGCTTGAATCCGCCGAACGGCGCCTCCATGTTCCGGCCGATGGTGTTCACGCCCACCCCGCCGGCCCGCATCCGCCGGGCCACCCGGAAGGCCCGCGCCACGTCCCCCGACCACACGTAGCTGATCAGCCCGTAGTCGCTGTCGTTGGCCAGCGCGACCCCCTCCTCCTCGGTGTCGAAGGGCACCACCACGACCACCGGCCCGAAGATCTCCTCCCGGACCACCCGCATCCCGTTCGTGCAGTCCGCCAGCAGCGTCGGGGCCACGTAGAAGCCCTTCCCGTCGGCCCGTACCGCGGGCCGCTCGCCGCCCGCCACCACCCGGGCCCCCTCCTTGCGGCCCAGCTCCACGTACGACTCGATCCGGTCCCGGTGCGCCGCCGAGATCACCGGCCCGACCACCGTCCCCTTCTCGCCCGGCTCCCCCACCCGCATGAAGGACAGGTAGCCCGCCAGCTTCTCCAGCAGCGCGTCGTGCACCCCGCGCTGCACCAGCACCCGCGTCGGGGCCGTGCAGATCTGCCCCGAGTAGAAGGAGAAGGTCGTCCCGATGCCCATCACGGCCGCGTCCAGGTCGGCGTCCTCGAAGACCAGCGCCGCGCCCTTGCCGCCGAGCTCCATCAGCTGCCGCTTCATCGACCGGCCGCAGACCTCCGCGATCCGCTGCCCCACCTCCGTGGACCCGGTGAAACTGACCATGTCCACCTCCGGGGAGTCCACCGCCGCCTCGCCCACCTCCACCGAGGTGCCCGAGACCACGTTCACCACCCCCGGCGGCGCCCCGGCCTCCCGCAGCGCCTCCGCCATCCGGTACACCGACAGCGGGTCCTGCGGGGCCGGCTTGACCACCACCGTGTTCCCCATGGCCAGCGCCGGGGCCACCTTGCCCGCCGGGTTCGCCCACGGGTTGTTGTACGAGGTGATGCAGGTGACCACCCCGACCGGCTGGCGCACCTCCAACGCCCCCAACACGCTCGCCCGACCCATCGGCCCGGCCTCCGTGACCTGCGGCGGCAACCCCTTCTCCACCGGCTCCAGGGCCCCGCGCGCGTACCGTCGGAACCGCGACACCCCCACCCCGACCTGCATGCCCCGCGCGATCCCGGTCGGCGCCCCGCTCTCCGCCCGCGCCAACCGCGCCCACGGCTCGAACTCCCGCTGCATCACGTCCGCGGCCCGGTCCAGCACCGCCGCCCGCTCCTCCGGAGAGGTCCGCGACCAGTCCTCGAAGGCCGCCCGGGCCGCCTCGGCCGCCTGCTCCACCTGCCGCCGCGACGCCTCCGGGGCCAGCCCCACCACCGACTCGTCCCCCGGATCGACCACCTCGTAGTAGCCGCCCTCCGGGGCCGCCCACTCACCGCCGATGAACAGCGGCTGCTCCCTCGGATCGTGGATCACCGGGTGTTCACCGTCCTCGTGTCGCGCCCCGACCGCAGCACGATGCCCGGCACCGCCCCGGTCGGCACGTCCTCCCGCAGCGTCTCCACGCCGTTCACCCGCACCGAGACGATGCCCAACGCCTTCGAGTCCAGCCGCGGACTGTCCCCCGGCAGGTCGTGCACCAGCGTCGCCGGCCCCGCCTCGATCCGCTCCGGATCGAAGAGCACCAGGTCCGCGTGGTACCCCTCCACCACCCGGCCCCGCTCCCGCAGCCCGAACAGCCGCGCCGGATCGTCCGTCAACATCTGCACCGCCCGCTCCAACGGCACCAGCTTCCGACCCCGCAGACAGTCCCCCAGGAACCGCGTCGTGTACGGCGCCCCGCACATCCGGTCCAGGTGCGCCCCCGCGTCCGACCCGCCGAGGAGCACGTCCTCGTGCCGCCAGGTCTCCGCCCGCAGCGCCCAGCTCGCCGGGTCGTTGTCCGTCGGCATCGGCCACAGCACCGTGCGCAGGTCGTCGTTGGCGCAGATCTCCACCAGGCACTGGAAGGCGTCCTGCCCGCGCTCGGCGGCGATGTCCTCCACCACCCGGCCCGACAGGCCCTCGTTCTCCCGGCTGTAGGTGTCCCCGATGACGTACCGGCCGAAGCGCGCCAGCCGCCGGAACACCCCCGCCTCCTTGGAGTCGGCCCGCCGCAGCAGCTCCGCCCGCACCTCCGGGTCCCGCAGCCGGGCGATCCGCTCCGGCACCGGCAGCCCCAGCACCTCGCCCCAGCCGGGGATGAGGTTCAGGGCGCAGAAGGTGCCCAGGGACATGTTCATCGGCGTCAGGATGGGCATGGTCAGCGCCACGATCCGGCCGCCCGCCTTCCGGGCCCGTTCGCTCGGCACCAGCTGCCGGGGCACCCGCTCGGGCACCGAGGCGTCCACGGTGAGCACGTTCCAGTTCAACGGCCGCCCGGCCGCCGCGCTCATCTCCACGAAGAGGTCGATCTCCTCGTCCGCGAACTGGTCCAGGCAGCCCGCGACGATCGCCTCCAACTGGGTGCCCTCGTGCTCCCCGACCGCCCGCGACAGCGCCAGCAGCTCCTCGGGGCGGGCGTGTCGGGAGGCCACCGGGGCGCCGTCGCCGTCCGAGTGGGTGGCGGACTGCGTGGTCGACAGCCCCCAGGCCCCCGCCTCCATCGCCGCGTGCAGCAGCCCCACCATCGCGTCGAGCTGGGCGGGGGTCGGCTGCCCGCCGACGGCGTCCGCTCCCATCACGTGCCGGCGGAGCGCGCAGTGCCCCACCATGAAGCCCGCGTTGACGGCGATCCGCCCGTCCAGGGCGTCCAGGTACTCCCCGAAGGTGTGCCAGCTCCAGTCCACGCCCTCTTCGAGCGCGGTCAGCGACATCCCCTCGACCTTGCTCATCATCCGGCGCGTGTAGTCGGCGTCCTCGGGCCGGTCCGGGTGCAGCGGCGCCAGCGTGAACCCGCAGTTGCCTCCGGCGACCGTGGTCACCCCGTGGTTCATGGAGGGCGTGGCGTACGGGTCCCAGAACAGCTGCGCGTCGTAGTGGGTGTGCGGGTCCACGAAGCCGGGGCAGAGCACCAGCCCGGTGGCGTCCTCGGTGGTCCGGGCCTCCTCGGAGACCCCGCCGGGCGGGGCCACGACCGCGATGCGGCCGTCCCGTATCCCGACGTCCGCGAGGCGGCCCGGGGAGCCGGTGCCGTCGACGACGGTGGCCCCTTTGATCAGGTGGTCGAGCATGGCGTCCCTTCCTGGCGAGTCGTCCCCGGGGTGGGGCGGGGGGTGTGCACCCGGCGTACGAGGGCCCCGGTCGGGGCCCGCCGGGCCGGCCGCGGCCTGGACGGGCTCCGGCCGGGGCCGGTTCGGGACGACGGTCCGGGAAGACGCCGCCCCTGCTCTTGATGCCTCCGAGAATCCGGCCCCGCGAGGCGGAATCCAGCCCCGCGAGGGAAAATCCAGCCCCGCCGGCGCTTGAGGCGCGGGGGTCCGGGGGCGGAGCCCCCGATCGGTGACCGGCACCCGCCCACGAACGGCAGCCCCCCACCCCTCAGGCCCTGCCGGCCCGAGGCGTCGGTCAGGACTCCGCGGCCTCCCTGAACCGCGTGGTCCGGTGCACCGGATCGGTGTCGATCACGGGGATCACGTGCTCCCCGATCAACCGGATCGTGTTCATGGTGTCCTCCGGGGACACCCCGGTCGGCAGCCCGAAGGACAGCTGGTCGGCCCCCGCCCGCTCCCACCTCTGGCACTGGGCGAGGACTTCGCTCGGGTCGCCGCAGATCAGCAGCTCCTCGGCGATGAGCAGCTCGATGATCTCGGCGTTGTACTCGGGCAGGATCTCGGGCCACTGCGGGATCGCCTCGGGCCGCGGGAAGGTGTCGTGGTAGCGGAACACCAGGGACTGGAAGCGGTTCATATTCGCGTTGACGGCGATCTCCACCGCCTTGTCGTGGGTCTCCGCGCAGATCGCGGTGGAGGTGACCATCACGTTGTCGTTGACGAAGGCCCCGATCGCCTTGGCCTCCTGGATGGCGGTCTTGTACTGCTCCAGCACCCACTCCATGTCGGAGACCTTCTGGACGCTGAAGCCGAGGACGCCGAGCCCCTTCTTGGCGGCCATCGCGTACGAGGAGGGGGAGCCCGCCGCGTACCACATGGCCGGGTGGGCCTTCCCGTACGGCTTGGGGAAGATCTTCCGCGGCGGCAGCGACCAGTGCTTGCCCTGGAACCCCTCGTATTCCTCCTGGAGGAACATCTTGGGGAACTCCGCGATGGTCTCCTCCCAGATCTCCTTGGTGTGGTTCATGTCGGTGATGCCGGGGAGGAAGCCGAGGATCTCGTGGCTGCCCGCGCCGCGGCCGGTGCCGAACTCGAAGCGTCCCTTGGAGAGGTGGTCGAGCATGGTGACCTTCTCGGCGACCTTCACCGGGTGGTTCACCGGGGCGAGCGGGTTGAAGATGCCGGAGCCGAGGTGGATCCGCTCGGTGGCGTGCGCGAGGTAGGCGAGGAAGACCTCGTTGGCGGAGAGGTGCGAGTACTCCTCCAGGAAGTGGTGCTCGGAGGCCCAGGCGTACTTGAAGCCGGACTTGTCGGCCTGGATGACGTACTCGGTCTCCTCGATCAGCGCCTTGTGCTCTGCCTCGGGGTCGACCTTGGACCGCGCCTCAGGAACGTATCCCTGCACGAAGAGCCCGAATTCCAAGGGGGTTCACCGTCCTTAAGTTTCTGACAGTCCGTCAGATCGATGTGCCTGACTGTTCCACCACGGGCCGGGAGCGTCAATACCTGACACCCCATCAGCTACCTTGCTCGCATTCCGACCGCCGGGGAGCACCCCACCCCAGCCGCATTCCAGCCCCGCCGGCGTTCGAGGCGCACCGGGCGCGGAGCGGCCGGGTCAGGGAGAAGGCCGCGCGCAGCGGCCCACCCTCAGAGAATGCTCACCCCCGCCATCCACCCCCCGTCGATCACGAACGGCTGCCCGGTCACGTACGAGGAGTCCTCGCAGCTCAGGAAGAGGGCCAGCCGCGCCACCTCCTCCGGCCGCCCGGGCCGCCCCAGCGGCACCACCTTCCGGTAGAGGGCCGCCATCGCCTCGGCGGCCTCCGGGGAGGGCCCGTCCGGGTCCAGCAGCGCCGGGTTCGCCATCGGGGTGTCCACGGCCCCCGGGCAGACGGCGTTCACCCGGATCCCCTTCGCGGCCAGCTCCAGCGCGGCCACCCGTGTCATCCCGACCACGGCGGCCTTCGTCGCGGCGTAGGCGCCCACGAAGGCCATGCCCGTCAGCCCGGTGTAGGAGGAGGTGTTCACCACGGTGCCGCCGCCGGCCGCCTCGATCTCCGGGGCCACCGCCTTCAACCCCAGGAAGGTGCCGATCTGGTTGACCCGCACCAGCAGCTCGTACTCCTCCAGCGGGGTGGCGGTCAGCTCGTTGAAGCGGAGGATCCCGGCGTTGTTCACCAGCCCGTCGATCTTCCCGAACTGCTCCTTGGCCACCGCCACGGCGGCCGCCCAGTCCTCCTCCCGGCCGACGTCCAGGTGCGCGTACCGCACCCGCTCCTTGCCCACGGCCTCGGCGATCTCCCCGGCCACCCGCTCGCCGGGCTCGTCGAGCACGTCCGCCAGCAGCACCCGCGCCCCCTCCGCGGCGAACAGCCGGGCCTCCTGCTCGCCCTGCCCGCGCGCCGCCCCGGTGATCACGAACACCCGTCCGTCGAGCTTTCCCACGCCCATGGCGTCCTCCCGTCAGTCGTTGAGCAGCGGGCCGACCTCGGCCCCGAACGCCGTGATCTGGTCCACCAGTTCCTGCCGGTCGCGGCTGCGGAAGCGGACCTGGATCTGGTCCACGCCCAGCTCGGCGTACCCGCGCAGGGACTCGGCCAGCCGCTCCGGCTTGCCGGTCAGGGTGCGGCGGCCGGTGTCCCAGCCGGGCTCGCCCACGTACAGGGCCTCGGTGATGGCGCCGATCTCCATCGGCTCGGTGATCCCGGCCTCCTCGCGGAGCTGCCGGATCCGGGCGATCCGATCGGGCAGCCGGTCCCGCGGATCGCCCTGCGGCAGCCAGCCGTCCCCGCGGACCGCGGCCCGGCGCACGGCGGGTGCCGAGGAACCGCCCACCCACACCGGTACCCGCTCCTGCGCGGGTCGGGGCAGCTGCCCCAGGTCCCGGAAGCCGAACCGGGCCCCCTCGAACTCCGGGAACTCCTCCGGCCCGAGGGCCGCCCGCAGCGCGTCCAGGCACTCGTCGAGCACCGCCCCGCGCCGCTCGAAGTCCACGCCCAGCACCTCGAACTCCTCCTGCACGTGCCCCGCCCCGACCCCGAGGATCAGACGGCCGCCGCTGAGGTGGTCGAGGGTGGCGTACTGCTTGGCACTGAGCAGCGGGTGGCGCAGCGCGACGATCGCCACGTGGCTGAGCAGACGGACGTGCTCGGTGACGGCGGCGAGGTACCCGAGGGTGGCCACCGGGTCGTACCAGACCGTGCTCATGGCGGCCGCGAGCCGCCGGGGTATCGCCACGTGGTCGCACGAGGCGAGGTACCCGAAGCCGGAGCGGTCCGCGGCCCGCGCCACGGCCACCAGGTCGGCGGGCCCGGCGCCCGCCTCCCAGGGCTCCGCGTAGATCGAACTCTGCGACTGCACGGGCAACTGCATCCCGTAGACGAGCCGCCCTTCCGGGAACACACGGGCCATGACGCCCTCCTCCTGACGCGGGGTCACCACTGCGCTGCGCGGCCCATCCTGAAACCTGACGGCCCATCAGACAAGGGGGGCGCGGCCGGGGCCCTCCCCGGGACCGGGCGCGGAGCGGCCGGGTCACCACGGCAGCGGGGCGCGGGGACGGCCCGGGTGCTCCGCCCGGCTCCACCCGGCACCGCTCGGAGAACCCGCCCGGAACGGGCACCGGCTTCGGGCCGACGGCTCGGTGACGGCCGACATCCGGTACTTGCCGGGCCCCGTTCCGCGTGGGGCAATGGGGCCATGACCGCAACCGTGCCGTCCCGCCGCCGCCCGGCCCGGATCCTCCTCCCGGCCGTCCTCGCCCTGGCCGCGCTCGTCACCCCGGGCCCGGCGGCGGCCCCGAGCGCCGCACCCACCCCGGCCGGCACCACGTCCGGCGCCCAGGCCGGTCCTTCGGTCACCGACTCGCCGGCGGGAGCCCACCTCACGGGCACCCACCGGGCCGGCACCCGACAGCCCGGTGCCCCGGCCCCCGGCCGCCTCCTCGCGGTGCGCCGCCTCAGCGGCTCCGTACCCGCCGGAGCCCAGGGCTGGCAGCTCACCTTCACCACCCGCACCACCACCGGGCAGCCCACGACGGGCAGCGCCTTCGTCCTGGCCCCCGCCCGGCCCCCCGCCGGGGAACGCCCCGTCATCCTCTGGACCCACGGCACCACCGGCCTGGCCCGCCGCTGCGAGCCCTCGGTCTCCGCGGATCTCACCCACAAGACGGCCGCCGTGCCGCAGGCGCTGGCGCGGGGCTGGGTCCTCGTCGCCCCCGACTACCGAGGCCCGGACGGAGCGACCCCGGTCCCCTACCTGCTCGGCCCCGGAGAGGCGTACGTCGCCCTGGACGCGGCGCGGGCGGCCCGTGCCTTCACCGGGCTGCGGCTCTCCGCCGACACCGTGGTCTGGGGGTACTCCCAGGGCGGGCACGCGGCCCTGTGGACGGCGCGACTGGCCCGCTCGTACGCGCCGGTGCTGCGCATCCGCGGGGTAGCCGCCCTGGCTCCGGTGACCGCCCTGCCGGCGCAGGTCGACGACTGGCGGACGGAGCCGATCGAGCGGGTGCTCGTCTCGTACGCGCTGCTCGCCTACGGTCGGACGTACCCGGAGGTCCGCGTCGAGGACCACGTCCGGGCCGACGCGCGGGAGAAGGTTCGCGCCGTGGCTTCCGGATGCATCTCCGACCCGGCGGAGGCCGCCCGGATGGCGGACACCCTCCGCGGCCCGGAGGTCTTCACCCGGGCGCCCTCGACGGGCGCCCTCGGCACCCGCCTGCGGGAGCACACGGCCACGGCGGCGACCGGCGGCGCACCGGTGCTGGTGGCCCAGGGCGGGGGCGACGGAGTCGTGCGGCCGGACGCCACCAGGGCCTGGGCCAGGGCCGAATGCGCGGCGGGACGACGCCTCGAACTGCGGGAGTACCCAGAGGTGACGCACGGGGGCCTCCTCGTGGATTCCAGCGGGGTGCCCGCGGCTCTGACCGAGTGGACCGAGGCCCGCCTGCGCGGCGCCCCACCCACCCCGACCTGCTGACCGAGCACTCCGGGCCGGGCCGGCCGGGCCCGTGGCCGAGCCGCCGTCACCGGGGCGCTCCGACACGGACCGCACCGCCTCCGAGGAGGTACCCCTCCCCACCGGGTGCGGCGCGGGGCGTGACATCATTCCGGGGCCTTCGGCACCTTCGCGACGCGTTCGTGCCGATCGACCAGTACCTGCACAACCGGGGGGAATCACCCATGAGCTTCATCAAGCGCGCCCTCGCGGCCACCGCCGCGACCGTCGCCCTCGCCGTCACCGGCGCCACCGCCGGCACGGCCACCGCCGCCGGCAACCCGGCCGGCACCGGCCAGGACGCCGCCGCCGCCCAGCTGCGCGCGGCCGTCTCGGCGCCGGCCGCCACCGCCTTCGGCCCGGCCGGCGACGTGGCGACGCCCACCTTCCCGATGACCGCCATCGAGAAGAAGTCCGGCAGCCGCTACTACCTCTACGAGCCGAACGGCGACGGCGGCTTCGCCAAGCGCAAGTACGTCGGCGACTTCGACTACATCCCGAAGCTCGTCATGAACGTGGACCACGACCGCGACGGCCTCGGCGACGGCAGCTGGTTCACCGGCCCCGACGGCGTCCTGTACTTCTTCGGCGAGTACGACATCGACGCCAACGTCATCGGCCGCGGCTGGAACGCGTACACCAAGGTCCTCTCCCCCGGCACCCTCGGCGGCGCCAAGGAGGCCGACATCCTGGCCGTGGACAAGGCCGGTGTGCTGTGGCTGTACCTCGGCTACGTCGACGGCCGCGTGACCTCCCGCATCAAGGTCGGCGCGGGCTGGGGCGGCTTCACCCAGATCGCCGGCCAGGGCGACCTGACCATGGACGGCAAGGCCGACATCGTGGCCCGCGACAAGGCCGGCGTGCTGTGGCTGTACGCGGGCACCGGCAACCCGAAGGCCCCGTTCGCCGCGAAGAAGAAGATCGGCGCCGGCTGGAACGGCTTCGACCGCGTCTTCTCCATCGGCGACCTCGACTTCGACGGCGTCTCCGACCTGATCGCCCGCACCCCCAAGGGCGACCTGATGCGCTACTCCGGCACCGGCAACGCGAGCATCCCGTTCGCCAAGCCGGTCAAGATCGGCACCGGCTACCAGATCTACTCCGAGATCCGCTGACCCGATCCGCCCCCGGCCGGCACCGCCCGGCGCCGGCCGGACGGCGGAGTCCCGACGTCACGCGTCACGTGCCAGGCACGGGCGTCACGCGTGACGCGTGACGCGTGACGCGTGACGCCTCAGTGGCCCTTGGGGCCCATCACCACCACCGGGTGCTGAGCGGGGTCCAGGGTCTCCAGCAGTTTCATCATCCCGGCGGCCGGCAGGCCCACGCAGCCCTGTGACGGGCCGTCGTGGTCCACGTGCAGCCAGATGTTCCCGCCCTTGGCCTCACCCTCCGGTTTGGTGGGGTCCAGGGGCGAGGTGCCCGCCACGCGGTTGTAGTCGATGGCGATGACGTAGTCGAACGAACCCTCCAGCGACTCCCCCTCCACCCCGCGCCCGCCGGCCACGAAGGCGTCCTGGTGGTCGTAGGGCAGCCGGGTCCCCGGCGGCTCCGGGAGCAGCCCGCCGGCGTCGGTCAGCGAGAACACCCCCACGGGTGACTGGAGCCCGCCGTACGACCGGTCCTCCGACCACCCCTTCGCGCCGTTGCGGGCGTGCCAGCTGTCCCCCGCGTCCCAGTCCGGGGAGCCCGGCTCCCGCGTGTACAGGGTGACCTTCGCGTACGAGGAGTCCGCCGCCTCCCCCGTCACCAGCACCACCTGCCGGGAGTCCTTCGGGATCCTGGCCCGGGTGGCCTCGCTGATGTCCGGGAGCTGTCGTGGCCGGTGCGCGCTCCGGGCGCTCCGCGCGTCGTCGCCGGCGCCGTCGCCGTGCGGCAGCGCGCCGGCTCTGCCGTCCACCTGTGCCGACAGCTGACGGGTGCCGTCGCCGTGGGCGGCGACCACCCACCCCCCGGCGACGACGAAGACGGCCCCGGCGGCGGCCGTGTAGACCAGCCGCCGGCCGCGGCGGGTGAGGCGCGATCGGATCCGGGCGTGCTTGCTCATCGTCACAAACGTACACATAACACTTGGAAAACGCTCCGGCGTTCAACCGGTTCCGTGACGGAACGTTCAATCAGCGCCCCTCCGCCCCGTCCGGCCCCCTCCCCCGCATGCCCCGGGACCGGATCCCGACCCCACCCCGTTTTCGCACACGTTTCTGTACGAGTCGGGTAGCTGTACACCGCCCCCGACGACTCGTGACGATGCGCCGGGGAGGTGACGGCCATGTCACACATCGTGAGTGTCGGCGAGCACGACCCGGAGGAGGACGAGGACGGCCAGGACCACGAACTGCGCAGCTTCGGACGGCTCGTCAAGGTGTTCCGCCTCAAGAGCGACCTGACCCAGGAGGAGCTGGCCGGGGAGGTCCGGTACTCCGTCCAGTACGTGGGCTCCGTGGAGCAGGGCCGCCGGTTCCCCTCCGAGCACTTCGCCAAGCTGGTGGAGAAGCGGCTCGCGACCACGGGCGTCATCCTGGCCGCGTACCGCGAGGTGAACAGCCGCCGCGGCCTCGCCTCCTGGTTCCGCCGCTGGGCCAAGCTGGAGGACTCGGCCGTCACCCTGCACACGTACGAGTCCCGGGTCGCGCCCGGCCTGCTCCAGACGGAGGCGTACGCCCGCGCCCTGATCGCGGACGTGCTGCCGCCCCCGACCCCCTCGAAGGCGGACTCGCTGCTGACCGCCCGGATGGCCCGCCACCAGTTACTGCACCGGACCCCCTACACCGTCTTCAGCTTCATCGTGGACCAGTCCGTCATCGACCGCCGCACCGGCGGCGAGGAGGTCACGGCGGGCCTCATCGACCACCTGCTGGAGTGCGCCCGCCTCCCGAACGTGGACCTCCAGCTGATCCCGCGCGTGTGCCCGCAGCATGCGGGGCTGGGGGGACCGTTCTGCCTCATGGAAACCGCTGAGCACGACTGGTTCGGATACGCCGAAGGACAGCAATCCGGCTGGGTTCTGACGGAACCGAAGGACATCAGTGTGCTCCGTCAGAGGTATGGGAAACTGCGCATCCAGGCCCTCAATCCCGCGGACAGCGCGGACCTGCTGATGCGATTGCGAGGCGAACTATGAGCGTTTCTGCTCTTCGGTGGTTCAAGAGCAGCTACAGCAGCGGCCAGGGTGACGACTGTGTGGAAGTCGCCCTGACCTGGCGGAAGTCCTCCTACAGCAGCGGGGACGGCGACAACTGCGTGGAGGTCGCCCTCCCCTGGCACAAGTCCTCCTACAGCAGCGGGGACGGCGACGACTGTGTCGAGGTCGCCCCCTGTGCGGAGGCCGTGCACGTGCGGGACTCCAAGGTGCCCGAGGGGCCCCGGTTCGCGGTGGGCGCGCCGGCGTGGACGGCGTTCCTGGGGAGCGTCACCCGCTAGGGGTGGGCGCGGGCTCGAAGGAGTCCGCGTTCAGGACGAGGAAGCCGCCCTCGGGGAGGCAGGCGGGGTCGAGACCGCGGACCGCCCGCTTCACCCGGGGGTCGTCGGGCTTCCAGAAGGTGCCGCCGGCCTTGATGCCGTCCCCGGCGAGGATGCCGCCGAAGCCGGGTACGTCCACGCCGTGGCGGCTGTCGCGCACGACGGGCTCCACGCCGTCCGGCCAGACCGCCGCGGCCACGTAATCGCGCTCGGCCCGTTTCCCGCTGACCACCAGGCACCTTCCGGCGGCCCGGTACTCCAGCTTCCCCGCGACCGCCGCGTCGGGGGCGAGGGCCTGCCGGTGGACGAGGATCCGGGGCTCGCCACCGATGGCGGTGACGGGACCGTCCCGGCCGAGGTCGGCTCCGCCGTTCCCCGCGTCCCCGGATCGGCTGCACCCGGGAAGGGCGAGGAGCGCCGCCGCCACCGCCAGGCACAGGGCGGCGGTGGCCGGTGTCTTCTTCGAGGTCATGCGGGCATGATCCCGGAACGGCGCTCGTACGCGCACCCGATTCCCGCATCCGTTCCGCAGGCCACGGCGGGTCCGGGGCAGGGCGGTCAGGGTCCGGGCCAGAGGCCGTCGGGGGTGAGGCCCAGGAGGTCGATGGCGTTGCCGCGGACGATGCGGTCGACGGTCTCCGGGTCGAGGTGGGCCATCTGGGACTCGCCGACCTCGCGGGACTTGGGCCAGGTGGAGTCGGAGTGCGGGTAGTCCGTCTCGTAGAGGACGTTGGCGGCGCCGATGGCGTCGAGGTTCCGCAGGCCGAAGGGGTCGTCGAAGAAGCAGCCGAAGACGTGCTCGGCGAAGAGCTCCGAGGGCGGCCGGGTGACCTTGTCGGCGACCCCGCCCCAGGCCCGGTTCTCCTCCCAGACCACGTCGGCGCGCTCCAGGATGTACGGGATCCAGCCGATCTGGCCCTCCGCGTACATGATCTTGAGGCGGGGGAAGCGTTCGAACTTCCCGCTCATCAGCCAGTCCACCATCGAGAAGCAGCAGTTGGCGAAGGTGATGGTGGAGCCGACGGCCGGCGGGGCGTCCGCGGAGGTGGACGGCATCCGGCTGGAGGAGCCGATGTGCATGGCGATGACCGTGCCGGTCTCGTCGCAGGCCCGCAGGAAGGGGTCCCAGGCGTCGGTGTGCACCGAGGGCAGGCCCAGGTGCGGGGGTATCTCCGAGAAGGCCACGGCGCGGACGCCGCGGGCGGCGTTCCGCCGGACCTCGGCGGCGGCCAGCTCGGCGTCCCAGAGGGGGATGAGGGTGAGGGGGATCAGCCGGCCCCCCGCCTCGGGGCCGCACCACTCCTCCACCATCCAGTCGTTGTACGCCCGGACCCCGAGCAGGCCGAGTTCCCGGTCCTTGGCCTCGGTGAAGGTCTGGCCGCAGAAACGGGGGAAGGTCGGGAAGCAGAGGGCGGACTGGACGTGGTTCACGTCCATGTCCGCCAGGCGGTCGGGCACCAGGAAGGAGCCCGGGCGCATCTGCTCGTAGGTGATCACTTCGAGCTTGATCTCGTCGCGGTCGTAGCCGACGGCGGTGTCGAGACGGGTGAGGGGCCGGTGCAGGTCCTCGTAGACCCACCAGTCCCCGATCGGACCGTCGTCGCCCGGGGCGCCCATGACCGGGGCGAACTTGCCGCCCAGGAAGGTCATCTCCTTGAGGGGGGCGCGGACGACGCGGGGGCCGACGTCCTTGTACTTGGCGGGGAGGCGGTCCTGCCAGACATGCGGCGGCTCGACCGTGTGGTCGTCGACCGAGATGATTTTCGGGAAGGGGGTCATGGGAGCACGGTAGCGGGAATCTGACGAACCGTCAGTAAGTGTGCGGGGCGGATCGGGGTGCGCTCAAACGCCGCGCGGGCTGGATTCGGGCTCGCGTCCGCCGCCGGGTGCGGCTACACGATGCGCTCAAACGCCGCGCGGGCTGGATCGGGGCTCGCGTGCGCGGTCGGCCGCGGGCCAAAGACGCGCTCAAACGCCGCGCGGGCTGGATTCGGGCTCGCCTGCGCCGCCGGGTGCGGCTTCACGATGCGCTCAAACGCCGCGCGGGCTTGGTTGTGGCTGAGCTGAGCTGAGAGTGCGGGCCCCGGGCCGCAGCCGAACGCCAATAGCAGCACATCTCAGCCCCGCCGGCGATTGAGGCGGAAAGGCCGCGGTAGCGGCATGCCCTTGCCCGAGGGCGACAGACCACACCCACCACGATCCAGCCC
>NZ_JBEOSD010000064.1:16438-40745 GCF_040302735.1 Streptomyces sp. NPDC097619
GCCCCGCCGGCGATCGAGGCGAAAGCGCCACGGTAGCGGCATGCCCTCACCCGAGGGCGACAGACCACACCCACCACGATCCAGCCCCGCCGGCGATCGAGGCGAAAGCGCCACGGTAGCGGCATGCCCTCACCCGAGGGCGACAGACCACACCCACCACGATCCAGCCCCGCCGGCGATTGAGGCGAAAGCGCCACGGTAGCGGCATGCCCTTGCCCTAGGGCGACGGGCCACACCGAGCACCACCCATGGCCGCCCGGCCCGAGGGGTCGGGTCAGGGGGCCCTGCCCATGTCCCCCAAGTACGCCCCGAGCTGGGGATCGTAGGCCCGGTGCCCGGTCTCGGCCTCGATGGTCAGGGCCCGCTCGATCAGGGCGGTCAGCTCCTCCAGCCGTGGCACGCCGCTCTCCCCCAGCGGGAGCGACAGCGCGAGCCCTCCCTCGGCATCGCCCTCGAAGAGGATCTCGTAGCGGTCGGGGTGGTGCACACCGCCGCCGCCCCCGGCGCCGGTCAGCAGCGGCTCGAAGCCGTCCAGCCGGACCGGATCGCCCTCGTACCGCTGGAGCCAGTGCCACCCGGAGGGCGCGCCCAGCTCGTGGGCGTGGACCAGGATCCCGTCCGTCGTGTGGCCGTTGACGCCGAGGGCCGCCGCCAGGGCCACCGCGCACCGGAGGTATCCGTGCGAGCCGTCGCGCGCGTGGGCGTAGGCGGCCTCCTCGTCGGGGAACTCGTACAGGTACCGGTCGTCCATGTCGTCGGCGAGGACGTACACGAGCTCCGGCCCCTCCACCACGAGATCCCGCGCGAAGTCGACCAGCTCGGCGAGCGCCTCGCCGGGTGCGGCGGACTCCCACAGCACGGACTGCGCGTCCCCGGTGAAGGCCACCGCCTCGGATCCGAACGCCCGCGCCAGACGGGCTCCGAACGCCCGGTCGCGGTCGTGGAGCTCCAGGTGGACGGCCGGGACCGCCTCTCCACCGGCGGCCGGCTCCAACGTCCCGTGGCGGACGAGGGCGCACCGCTCCCAGCCCTCGGCGAGGCCGCACTCCCGCATGTGGGCGTGCGCCGACTCCTCGTCCTCGAAGAAGTGCAGGGAACGGGTGCCGTCGGGGCGCTCGACGGCGAGGGTGAGGTCATCGGCCCCGAAGGCCCACGGGACGAACTCCACGAGGGCCGCGCTCACGTCGTCCAGCGGGACGGGACCCGGCGGCGGAGCGGCCGCGGCCCCCTCAGGCACGGGGGCTCCGCCCGGGGAGCACGGGGAGCGGAATTTCAGGTTCCATGCCTTCACCCTATGCGGCCCGTTCGCAGGGGTGCGGGCACCCGGCGGGGGGCGGTCGCGGTCCGGGCGTGGGCTCCCCCGGCCCCTCCGGGAACGAAAAGCGGAACGGATGCCGCCTCACCCCGATCCATGGGCTGACGCACTCGCCGCGGACAAGGCAGACTGACCAGTGCACACCCCACAGACACGCATCGCGACGTACGGCCACGAACAGCGACGGATATCGACAGAAAGCCACCTGAGACGGTCGGTCGGGAACGGCTCGGCGGTGGACGGCGTCCGGATCTCCGGGACCGGAAACCGAACCGGCACCCCGGGAACCGCTCCGGCGCCCCCGGGCCACCGGGTCCACCGGCCCGGCCGTCACGCACCCACCGCGTCCGGTCGCGCACCGGGTCGGCGGCAGCCACACAGGAGACGAGGGGGGATCACACGACATGGACGGCGCACTGCCCGTACCGCAGCAGCGGCAGCCCTCCGGGCAGCCCGGCGGACGGCCGGAGCCCCCTGCACCACCGGCGAACCCCAAGGCCCCCGGGACCACCGGCACCACCACGGTCCCCACCGGCCCCACCTCCACACCCGCCGCGCCCCCCGCCACCCGCTTCTCCGTCCTCGGCCCCGTCCGGGCCTGGAACGGCGCCGAGCCGCTGGCCTCCGGTTCGCCCCAGCAGCGGGCCCTGCTCGCCGCCCTGTTGCTCCGCGACGGGCGCACCGCGACCGCGCCCGAGCTGATCGACGCGATCTGGGGCGAGGACCCGCCCTCGCAGGCGCTCGCCGCGATCCGCACCTACGCCTCCCGACTCCGCAAGGTCCTCGCCCCCGGCGTGCTGATCAGCGAGTTCGGCGGGTACGCCATCCGTACCTCCGCCCGCGCCCTGGACCTCGGCGAGGCCCGGACCCACGCCGCCGGGGCCGAACGGGCCCGTGCCGACGGGGACCGCCCGCTGGCCCGCAACCTCCTCGGCCGCGCCCTGGCCCTGTGGGACGGCGAACCCCTCGCCGGGGTGCCCGGCCCGCACGCCGACACCGAACGGACCCGCCTCGGCGAATGGCGGCTCCAACTCCTCGAAACCCGGCTCGACCTCGACCTCGAACTCGGCCGGCACGCCGAGGTGGTCTCCGAGCTGACCTCCCTCACCGCCGCGCACCCGCTGCGCGAACGGCTCCGCGAACACCTGATGCTCGCCCTGTACCGCAGCGGACGGCAGGCCGAGGCCCTGGCCGTGTACGCCGACACCCGCCGGCTCCTCGCCGACGAGCTCGGCGTGGACCCGGGCCCCGAACTCTCCGCGCTCCAGGGACGGATCCTGCGCGGCGACCCGGACCTGGTCTGCCCCGCCGCCCCCGCGCCGGCCGCGACGGCCGCCCCGGTGCGCCCCGCGCAGCTGCCCGCGACCGTCCCGGACTTCACCGGCCGGGCGGCGTTCGTCACCGAGCTGAGCGAGGTGCTGTCCGCGGTCTCCGCCGACGGACGGGTCATGGCGGTGTCCGCGCTCGCCGGCATCGGCGGCGTCGGCAAGACCACCCTGGCCGTGCACGTGGCGCACGCCGCCCGCCCGCACTTCCCCGACGGCCAGCTGTACGTGGACCTCCAGGGCACCGAGACCCGCGCCGCCGAACCGGAGGCCGTCCTCGGAGCCTTCCTCCGCGCCCTCGGCACCCCCGCCACCTCGATACCCGACAGCCTCGCCGAACGGGCCGCGCTCTACCGCTCCACCCTCGACGGCCGGCGCGTCCTCGTCCTCCTCGACAACGCCCGTGACGCCGCCCAGGTCCGCCCGCTGTTGCCCGGCACCACCGGCTGCGCCGCCCTGGTCACCAGCCGGGTCCGGATGGCCGGGCTGGCCGGGGCGCACCTGGTGGACCTGGACGTCATGTCCCCCGACGAGGCCCTCCAGCTCTTCACCCGGATCGTCGGCGAGGAGCGGGTGGCCGCCGAGCGGCAGGCCGCCCTCGACGTGGTCGGCGCCTGCGGCTTCCTGCCGCTGGCCATCCGGATCGCCGCCTCCCGGCTGGCGGCCCGTCGCACCTGGACGGTGTCGGTGCTCGCCGCCAAACTCGGCGACGAACGCCGCCGGCTCGACGAGCTCCAGGCCGGGGACCTGGCCGTGAAGGCCACCTTCGAGCTGGGCTACGGGCAGTTGGAGCGGTCCCAGCAGCGGGCCTTCCGGCTGCTGGGACTCGCCGACGGCCCCGACATCTCCCTGGCCGCCGCGGCGGCCGTCCTCGACCTGCCGGAGCACGACACCGAGGACCTCCTCGAAGCCCTCGTGGACTGCTCGCTGCTGGAGTCCGCGGCCCCCGGCCGCTACCGCTTCCACGATCTGGTGCGGCTCTACGCGCGTGCCTGCGCGGAGCGGGACGAACAACCGCCCGCCGAACGGGACGCGGCCCTCTCCCGGCTCCTGGACTTCTACCTGGCGGGCGCGGCGGCCGTGTACGCGCTGGAACGGCCCGGGGACCGGCTGCCCGAGCACCTGGCCGCCACCCGCTACCCGGGTCTGCCCTTCGCGGACCGGCACGCCGCCCTGGACTGGCTGTACGCCGAGGCGAACCCGCTGCTGGCCTGCGTACGGCAGACGGCGGCCGCCGAGGAGCCGCCCGCGACGGTGCTGCGGCGGGCCGTGGACCTGCTGTGGGCCGCCAAGGACCTGCTGGAGTCCGGGGCCAACTCCAAGCAGTACGAGGCGGCGGCGGTGGCCCTGCGGGACGCCGCGCACGCCTCCGGGGACCCGCACGCCGAGGGCCGGGCCCGGACCACCCTCACCAACGTCCACCTGGTCGCCGGCCGGTTCGCGGAGGCCGACGACGAGGCCCGCCGGGCCACCGCCCTGGCCCGCACCGCCGGGGACCCGCTGCCGCTGTGCTGGGCCCCCAACGACCGCGGGATCATCGCCCTGTACGAGGGCCGGTACGAGGACGGCGAGCGGTACCTGAAGGAGGCCATCGCGAGCTTCCGGGCGGACGGCAACCACGTCGGCGAGGCCAGCGCCCTGTGCAACCTGTCCCGGATCCAGGCGGCGCTGGGCCGCACCCGGGAGGCGGTGGAGCTGGCCGAGCAGGGCATCGCCGTGTACGCGCGGATGGGCCTGTCGCTGCGGCTGGCCAACGGACGGTACGCGCTGGGCACGGTGCTGGTGCAGGCGGGCCGGCTGCGGGAGGCGCAGGAGCAGCTGACGGCGGCGCTGTCGTTGTTCCGGGACAACCGGCAGCCGCTGTGGGAGGGCATCACCCACTACCGCCTGGCGGAGGCCCAGTTGGCCGCCGGGCGGGCCGCGCAGGCCGCCCGGCACGCCGAACAGGCCATCGCCCTGAGGGTGATGGGCGGGGAGTGGCGCCGGGCCTGCGTGGTGATGGTGTTGGGCCGGGCCCTGCACCGGCTGGGCCAGACCGACCGCGCGCGGGCCTGCTGGCGGGACGCGGAGGCTTCGTTCGCGGCGCTCGGTTCGCACGAACTCGCCGAAGTGCGGGCGCTGCTGGCTTCCGAGATCGCCGCTTGAGGGCTCCGGGCCCCGGAGGTAACGGTAAGGTCGCGGAAGCGTCCCGGGACGGCTCCCGGACACCCGTGCCGCAACCTTCGCGAGCGGGGTCGGCGTCCCCTGTTCGGGGGCGGTCGACGGGAGCGTTCATCGTTCGTTTATCGCCCTCCGCCACCATCTTCTTCAACGACCCGTTCGGCGGTCCTCGGGGGAATCGCCGAATGGGCCCGAAACCTTCAGGAGTGACGATGACGACCGAAAGCGCCGCCCAGCTGCCCGGCAACGAGGGCGAGATCCTGTCGATGGACAACCACGCGACCGGGAGCGACATCCGGTCGATGGACAACCACGCCACCGGCGAGCCGGTGGGTCTGCCGGGCACCGTCCCCGGCGTTCCGGGGATACCGGCGAAGCCGCCGGTCCCGGGCACGCCGGTGCCGGTCACGGGCGACGAGATCCAGACGCTGGACAACCACGCCACCGGTCCGCGTCCGTAACGCCTCCGGGCCCACGGGCCCGGGGACCTGAAGGCCCCACGGGGGAAACGGGGGGCACGGGGGACGTCGGTACGGCACGGGGGTTCGGGGGAACCCACGGGGGAGCCGGAGGGGTCGGGGGGCCCGACCGACGGAGCACGGGGGAAGCACGGGGGAGGAAAGGGACCGCGGGGACCCGCCGAGAGGGATTCGGGGGGACGGGGAACCGCGGCCCGTGTCAGGGCCCGCCGGGGAACGGCCACGGGGGGGGACGGGCCCACGGGGGAACGACCACGGGGGGAACGGGGGAACAGGGGATACGGGGGAGGGAACGGCGGCGGTCACGGTGGCCCGGAGGGGGAGCCATCGTGGCCGCCGCTTCCGTGTGCGCGCGTCCCGGAACGGAACGGAACGGACGGAACGGAGCGGGACGGGGCCGGGCGGAGCCGTCAGCCGCGGCGCAGCAGCTCGGCCACTCCGCGGGCCGCTTCCAGCAGGGCCGGGGAGCAGGCGGCCAGTTCCTCGCGGGTGGTGCGGTCGGCGGCCGCGGTCAGGCTGAGCGCGCCGACCGGGTGGGACCCGGGATCCAGGAGGGGCGCGGCGATGCACCGTACGCCGGGCGCGTGGACCTGTTCGTCGGCGGCCCATCCGCGCAGGCGCACCTCGGCCAGTTCGGCGGGCGGTACGGATCCCCGCGCGGGGGCGGGCACCCGCGGGTCGGGGACCGGCAGGTGCGCGAGGACGGCCTTGCCGAGGGCGGTGGTGTGCAGGGGCAGCCGGGCGCCGACGCGGGATCCGGGATGGCGGGGCTGTCCGGCCCGGCGGACACAGGTCAGTCCGGTGGCGGTGCGCAGGGCGAGGTGCACGGTCTGGCCGGTGCTGCGGTGCAGGAACTCCAGCACCTCGTCGATGCCTTCGGGGTGTTCTCCGGCCACCTGCGCCGCGAGGGTGCGGAGTTGGAGACCGATGCCGTAGCGGCCGTCCCCGTCGGTGAGGGCGTAGCCGCGGTCGATGAGCGCGGTGAGGATCCGGAAGGCACTGGACTTCGGGACGCGGGCGGTCGCGGCGATCCGGGCCAGCCGGTGGGGCCCGCCGGGTTCGGCGAGGGCCTCCAGGATCCGCAGGGTCTTCTCCAGGGCGCCGCCGGCTCCGGCGGCCGGGCCGTGGGGGCCCTGGGCCGAGGTGGTCGCAGCGGTAGTCAAAAAAGCCCCAAGAAACCCAAGAGGTAGTAAACCGGACTATTCGACTATACGACACCGAGGGGGCCGCCGAGGAGGACCAAAGGCCCTTGGTCCACGGCGCGCGGAGCCCGCCCCGAGGGCCCTCGGGGGCGCGTCCACCCGCCGCGCGGGCCGGTGATCGCCCCCGCCCACCCGGCAGGGCCTAGGCTGCGGCCGTGTTCACTTCCAAGGGACCCACCCTGCGCGAGCTGACCGTCCAGGCCCTCTCCTCCGTGGAACGGGGGTACGACCTGCTGGCGCCGAAGTTCGACCACACGCCCTTCCGGACCCCGGACCGCTTCCTCGACGCCACCGCGGCGGCCCTCCGCGCCCGAGGCCCGTTCGGAGCCGGGCTGGACCTGTGCTGCGGCACGGGGGCCGGGCTGGGCGTGCTGCGGGAGCTGGGTGCGGAGCGGGTCACGGGGGTGGACTTGAGCGCGGGCATGCTGGCGGAGGCGCGGGCCGCGCACCCGGCGGCGGAGCTGGTGCGGGCCGACGCCCTGGCCCTGCCCTTCCGGGGGGCCTTCGACCTGGCGGTGTCCTTCGGCGCCTTCGGGCACTTCCTGCCGGAGCAGCGGCCGCGGCTGTTCGCCGGGGTGTACCGGGCGCTGCGGCCGGGCGGGCTGTTCGCGTTCCCGGTGGGGGCGCCGCCCGGTCCGGCGACACCCGCGTACTGGGCGGCCCTCGGCTTCGACGGGGCGATGCGGGTCCGGAACGCGCTGTGGCGGCCGCCGTTCGTCATGTACTACCGGACCTGGCCGCTGGGGCCGGTGCGCGCGGACCTGGAGGCGGTGGGCTTCGAGGTCTCCCTCACGCCCCTGGAGGCCTTCGGTCGCCGCGCCGACAACACCCCCCGCTGCCGCCTCCTCCTGGCCCGCCGGCCCGCCGCCTGAGCCGGGGACTCAGGGACGGGTGCGGAGTTCGGTCTTGAGGACCTTGCCGGAGGCGTTGCGGGGCAGTTCGGCGAGGAACTCCACCCGGCGGGGGACCTTGTAGTTGGCCATCTCGCGGCGGGACCAGGCGATGAGGTCGTCGGCGGTGAGGACGGAGCCGGGGCGGCGCACCACGTACGCCTTGCCGACCTCGCCGAGCCGGGGGTCGGGGATCCCGACCACGGCCGCGTCCGCGACGTCCGGGTGCAGGCCGAGGAGCTGCTCGATCTCGGCCGGGTAGGCGTTGAAGCCGCCGACGATGAACATGTCCTTGATCCGGTCGGTGATGCGGAGGTTGCCGGCGGCGTCCAGGACGCCCACGTCGCCGGTGCGCAGCCAGCCCTCGGGGGTCACGGCCCGGGCCGTCTCCTCCGGGTCCTCGAAGTAGCCGCGCATGACGTGGTGACCGCGCACCCACACCTCCCCGTCCACCAGCTTGACCTCGGTGCCGGGGATGGCGCGGCCGGAGGTGGCGGCCACGGTCTCGGCCGGGTCCCCGCGCCGGCACATGGTGACGATCCCGCTGGCCTCGGACAGCCCGTAGGCGGTCAGGACGGTGGCGATCCGCAGCTCGGAGCGGAGCCGCTCCACCAGCCGCAGCGGGACCACGGCGGCCCCGGTGACCACGAGCCGCAGGGCGGAGAGGTCGTGGTGGTCGCGGGCCGGGTGGTCGAGGAGGGACTGGTGGAGGGTGGGCGGTCCGGGCAGGACGGAGATCCGCTCGGCGGCGATGTTGGCGAGGACGGTGTCCACGTCGAACACCGGCTGCGGGACCATCACGGCCCCGCGCATCAGGCAGGCGATGATGCCCGCCTTGTAGCCGAAGGTGTGGAAGAACGGGTTCACGATCAGGTAGCGGTCGCCCTCGCGGAGCCCGGCCAGCTCGCTCCAGACGGCGTAGCAGCGCAGGGTCTGGGCGTGGCTGATGACGGCGCCCTTGGGGCGGCCGGTGGTGCCGGAGGTGAAGACGATGTCGGAGGGGTCCTCGCCGCGCACGGCGTCGGCGCGGTCACGGACCTCGGCGGCGGTGACCGCGTCGCCGCCGGCGAGGAACTCCTTCCAGGTGCCGAACTCCTCGGGGGCGTCCTCGGAGAGCACCACCACCCGTTCCAGGTGCGGGAGTCCGGGGAGCGGGCCGCTCCCGGGGCCCTCGGCGGCGGCCCGGCGCAGCGAGGCCACGTAGGAGGTGCCGAGGAAGGTGCCGGTGACGAACAGCAGCCGGGCCCGGCTGCGGGCGAGCACGTAGGCGGCCTCGGCGCCCTTGAACCGGGTGTTGAGGGGGACCAGGACCGCCCCGGCGGTGACCGCCCCGAGGGCGGAGACGATCCAGTCGAGGCCGTTGGGGGCCCACACGGCGACGCGGTCCCCGGGCCGGGTGCCCGCCGCGAGGCAGGCCGCCGCGGCCCGTTCCACGCGGGCGCCCAGCTCGGCGTAGGAGATCCGGGTCCGGCCGTCGACCACGGCCTCCCGGTCACCGAACCGCGCCGCGGCCTCGCGCACCAGCCGGGGCACGCTGACCCAGCGCAGGTCGCCGCGGGGGTCCTCGGGATCCGCCGGGCCGCCCGCGCCCGCAGCCGCACCCGCGGCACCGCCCGGACCGCCGCCCGGACCGTCGTCGGCTCCGACACCCGCACGGCCGCCCGCGCCGCCGTCCGTACCGCCCGCACCCGCGCCCTCGGCCATCACGGAGTCTCCCCACCACGCAGTAGCTGACTATCCGTCAGATTAGCGGTAGCCTTCCCCGCTGTCAGCACTGGCGCACCCCCGGAGGTGGCGATGGCCGCAACCCTCAAGGACGCTACGGCGATAGTCGGGATCGGCCAGACCGCCTTCGCGAAGAAGCTCCCCCAGACCGAGCGCGAACTGGCCTGTCGAGCCATCCTGGCCGCCCTGGACGACGCCGGGATCGACCCCTCCGAGGTCGACGGCTTCGCCTCCTACACGATGGAGGAGACCGACGAGGTCGAGGTGGCCAAGGCCATCGGGGCCGGGGACGTCACCTTCTTCTCCAAGGTCGGCTACGGCGGCGGCGGTTCCTGCGCCACCGTCGGCCACCTCGCCGCCGCAGTGGCCACCGGCCAGGCGAACGTGGGCGTGGCCTGGCGCTCCCGCAAACGCGGCTCCGGCCCCCGCCCCTGGAAGAACACCACCGTCCAGCTCCCCACCCCCGGCCAGTGGACCCGCCCCTTCGGGCTGCTGCGCCCCGCCGACGAGATCGGCATGCTCACCCGCCGCTACATGCACGAGTACGGCGCCACCCGCGACCACCTCTTCAACGTCGCCCTGGCCTGCCGCAACCGCGCCAACCAGAACCCCGCCGCGATGATGTACGAGCGGCCCCTGACCCGCGAGATGTACATGACGGCCCGCTGGATCAGCGAACCCCTCTGCCTCTTCGACAACTGCCTGGAGACCGACGGCGCCCTGGCCTGCGTGATCGTCTCCGCCGAACGGGCCCGGGACTGCCGCCGCAAGCCCGTGTACGTGCACTCCGTGGCGCAGGGCCTGCCCGCGCAGCACCACGGGATGGTCAACTACTGGAACGACGACCCGCTGTCGGGCCCCGCCTGGACGGCCGCCCGACACCTGTGGAAGCAGGCCGACTTCGGCCCGCAGGACGTGCACGTGGCCCAGATCTACGACGCCTTCACCCCGCTGATCCCGCTCTCCCTGGAGGGCTACGGCTTCTGCGGGCGCGGCGAGGGCGGCGCCTTCACCGAGGGCGGGGCCCTGGAGATCGGCGGCCGGCTGCCGATGAACACCAGCGGCGGCGGGCTCAGCGAGGCGTACGTCCACGGCTTCAACCTGATCACCGAGGGCGTCAAACAGCTGCGCGGCACCTCCACCGCCCAGGTGCCGGGGGCCGAGACCTGCCTGGTCACGGCCGGTGAGGGCGTGCCGACGTCCGCGATCCTGCTGAGGAGCTGACCGATGACCCTCTCCCCCGCCCCGGACCCCGCCGCGGCCGGCGCCCCCGCCGCGCCCGGCACCCCCGCGCCCCCGGCCCCGGACTCCGCCACAGGCCTGCTCGCCCCGGTCCGCGACGAGGACGGCGCCCCCTTCTGGGAGCACACCGCCCGCGGCGAACTGCGGATCCAGGCGTGCGCCGCCCCCGACTGCGGGGAACTCCGCTTCCCGCCCCGCCCCTGCTGCCCCCACTGCCGGTCCTTCGACAGCGAATGGCGGCTGATGAGCGGCCGCGGCCGGATCTGGTCCTGGGTCCGCCCGCACCCGCCGCTGCTGCCCGCCTACGCCGCCCAGGCCCCGTACAACGTGATCCTGGTGGAGCTGGCCGAAAGCCCGCGGATCCGGCTCGTGGGGAACCTGATCGCCGCGCCCGGGGCACCCCTGAACTCCGTGGACCCGGCCCGGCTGCGGATCGGCGCCCGCGTCCAGGCCGTCTTCGAGGACGTGGACGGCACCCACCTGCCGCGCTGGCTGCTGGAGCGGCCGTGACCCTGCGCGTGGACCGCGACGCCGGGACCGGGGTGGCCGTGGTCACCCTGGACCGGCCGGAGCGCCTGAACGCCGTCGACCTCGACACCGCCGCCGAGCTGGCCTCCCTGTGGCGGGAGTTCCGGCACGATCCGCAGGTGCGGGCGATCGTGGTCACCGGGGCGGGCGACCGGGCCTTCTGCACGGGCATCGACCGCTCCGCCGAAGTGCCGCAGCCCTGGTCCCCGTACGCCGTGGACGACCCGCTGGTCCCGATCGGCCCCAAGGCCAACGACCTGTGGACCCCGGTGATCGCCGCGGTCAACGGCATGGCCTGCGGCGGGGCCTTCTACCTGCTGGGCGAGGCCGAGTTCCTGATCGCCTCGGAACGGGCCGTCTTCTTCGACCCGCACACGAGCTACGGCATGGTCTGCGCCTACGAGGCCGTGTACATGGCCCAGCGGATGCCCTTCGGGGAGGTCGCGCGGATGGCCCTGATGGGCACCGCGGAACGCCTCTCCGCCCGCCGCGCCCACGAGATCGGCCTGGTCAGCGAGGTCACCCCGGCCGGACAGGAACGCGCCGCCGCCGTCCGCTGCGCCGAGACCCTCGCCGGGTACCCGCCGGCGGCCGTCCAGGGCACCGTACGGGCCCTGTGGGCGGCCAAGGAGGCCGCCCGCGCGCAGGCCCTCGCCCAGGCCCCGCACCTGGTGGCCCTGGGGAACCTGCCGGCGGACGAACAGGCGAAGCTGTTCGCGGACCGCCGGGGCGGGAGCGGAGGCGGAGAGATCCGGATCCGCTGACGGCGGTGGGGACGGGACGGGGACGGGGACGGGGACGGGGACGGCGGGTGGGCGCCCCGGACACGGCCGCCGCACCCTCGCGCGGCTCAGCCCGCGGCGCGGATCCCGTCCACCTCGCAGGCCGTCACGTCGGCGGCCCGCCGGGGGCTGCGCAGCGGCACCTCCACGCGCCGGCTCTCCCGGGCGTCCAGCGTCACGGTCACCGTGTTCCCGTCGATCTCGCGCCGGGCCGCCCCGGACCCCCCGAGGAAGTCCAGCTCCAGGGTGAAGGTGCGGGTGGCCGACGCCTTCGAGGTGACCAGCACCGTCGCGGAGGTGCGCGGCGACTCCTTCTTGCCACGGGACTTGCGGGTCCCGGAACGCCGGTCGTCCTGCGGGCCGGCGCACACCACGACCACGGCGGTGGCCTCGTCCCCGCTGCCGGAGGCGGCCGTCGCCGCGCCCACGGGCTGCCGGGCGGCACCGTCCTCCTCCCAGTCGCTGTCGCTGTGCTTGCCGTTCTTCTTCTTGGAGCTGGAGCAGCCGCCCCCCGAGGAAGAGGAGGAATCGCCGTCGGACTTGCGGCTCTTGCTCGAACCGGACTTGCTCCCCCCGCCCTTCCCGCCGGAGCTGCTGCCCTGGGCGAACCCGGTCAACGCCATCACGACGGCGACGAGCACCGCCGCGAACCTCAGTCTGCGCACGATCATGGCCTGAATTCCTCCCCCTCGGGACAACGGCGGGCACGCTACCAAAACCCGGACGAGGCGCAACGGTCCGTGCGGAACCGAGGGGCGTGCGCGGGCGCGCACGAGCCCTTCCGGCGGGCGCCTCCCCGGCCGGCTCCTCCCGACATGCCGACCGCACCGGCCGGGCGTAGCGTCGGGAACGAGAGCCCGATTCAGGAGGACCGAGTCCATTGATCCGCAACGCCCTCGGTTCCCTGCTGGGACTCGTCGGAGCGACGGCCGCCGTCTGGAGCCCCTTCCGTGCCTGGTACGACGGCCGTCACGGCAGCGACTACCGCATCGAGGAGTTGTTCTCCGGTGCGGGCATCACGCCCGACGGCGCCGCCGTGCTCGGCTCGCTGCTGCTGCCCTTCCTCTTCACCGCCCTGCTCACCCTCGGCGCCGTCCTGCTGCGCTCGCGCCTGCTGATGGCCCTCGCGGGACTGGTCACCCTCGGCACCACCATCCTGTGGATGGTCCGCCAGGGGCAGGCCGCGGGCAGCCTGAGCGTCGGGAACTCCGACGGCCTCGGCCCGGGCGTCGCCGGTGCCTTCGCCGGCGGGGTGCTGCTGCTCCTGGCCGCGGTGGTGATGTCCGGCCGGCGCGGCCGCCGCCGCGAACCGGTCCCCGAACCGGTGCCGTACAGCCAGCCGTACGCCGAGCGCACCGCCGAGGGCGGACCCGCCTACGACGAGACCCAGTGGGGAACCCCGCAGCCCGGGGCGGGCCACGCCCAGCCCTACGCCTACCCCTACGACCCCGGACCGGGCGACGGGCCCGAACGGACCCCCGACGGGGAGCCCGCCCCGCCCGCCCCGCCGGCCGGTACCGGACACGGCCCCGTGCTCGGTTCCCCGCTCGCCGAGTCCGAGCCCGGCGGCCCGGACCCCCGCCACGGCCCCGCCCTCGGCCCGCCCCTGGACCGCGGGAGCTCCTGAGCCCACGAGCGCGTGAGCCCGTGAGCCCACGGGGCCCCGCCCCGAAACGCCGCTGCCCGCACCGGAGGACCCGGTGCGGGCAGCGGAGCGTCCCGGGTCCGGACGACCGGCCCGGGACGTCGTACGGAGGCTGGGGGGCCGGGGTGCTCGGGGGCTCAGCCGGTGCGGGTGCCCGTGCCCTTCGCCGCGTCCAGGGCGTACACGCAGCGGTCCTTGCTGCACGCGTACAGCACCCCGGCCTGCGCCACCGGCGAACCGGCGATCTCCCCGCCCGTCTTGAGCTTCCAACGCAGCTGACCGCCCGCCGCGTCCAGGGTGTACAGGCAGTGGTCCGCGGAGCCGAAGTGCACCCGGCCCTCCGCCACCACCGGCGCCCCGGTGATCTCACCGGCCGCCGCGAACCGCCACTTCGGGGTGCCGGTGACCGCGTCCAGGGTGTACAGCGCGCTGCCCGCCCCCAGATGGATGCTGCCCTCCGCGACGAGCACCGGCTCCGCCGACTGCCGGGGCTCCGTGGCGATCCGCCAGCGGTCCCGGCCGGTGGCCGCGTCCAGGGCGTACACGGTGCCCAGGTAGTCCACCAGGTACACCCCGCCGCCGGAGACGGCCGGGCCCGCCGCGAACGCGGGCGGCGCCAGGAACTCCGCCGGCGCCTCGAAATGCCAGCGGACCCGGCCCGAGGCCCGGTCCACCGACAGCACCCGGGTGCCCGCGGCCACGTACACGTTGCCGTCGGAGGCGGGCAGCACCCGCACCGGGACGTTGCGGCAGGCCGCGGCGTCCCCCACCGGATACGACCACTGCTCCCGCCCGGACCGCGCGTCCAGGCAGCGCAGCCGGGCGTCCTGCCACACGTACACGTACCCGTCGTGCAGGACGGGCGCCGCCTCCGGGGTCTCGAAGTCGGTCTGCGCCCCGGTCAGCTCCCACAGCAGCTGCCCGTTGGACGCCTCCCGGCCCTGCACCCCGCCGCCGCGCGTCGCGGTGATGACGGTGCCGCGGTCCACCTTCACGGCGTACACCCAGCCGTCCGTGGACAGCCGCCACCGCTCGGCCCCGTCCAAGGCGTCCAGCGCGTACAGGGAGGGCCCGTCGGAGGCCGTGATCCGGCCGTCCGACACGGCCATCGACCAGGCCACGTCCCGAGTCTTGAACTGGCGCCGGCCCGAGGCCACGTCCAGGGCGTGCACCTCGAAGGAGGTCACGTACAGCAGGTCCCCGGCGACGGTGGGCGTGCCCCACACCTCGTTGGACATCCGGAACCGCCAGGGCCGCCAGCGGCCGCTGTCCGGGGCCGGACCACCCGGCCGCGGCACCGCCGCGGGCGCCGGGGCCGCCACCACCGAACCGCCGGGCGGCCGGATCCAGCCGGTGGCCGCCACGACCCCGCGGGCCGCCGCCACCGCGGCCGGAGCCGCCGCCGCGGCCTTCGGACCGGGGCCCACGGGCACCGGGGAGGAGCCCAGGCGTACCGGTTCTCCCGGGGCCCCGCCCGGCGCGGGCACGCCCGGCCCACCGGGCGGACGGGGCGGCATCGGGGGCGGCGGACCGGCGTGCCCGGTCCGCGGGTCCGCCCAGCCCGGAGCGGCGCCGCGCGGCGGGGTGCCGGGGGCGGGGCGGGCCCGGCGGTGCGTGGCCGCCCCGGCACCCGGACCGGGGCCACGACCGGCGGGGTTGTTCGTGGTGGTCGTCCGCGAACCGCCCGCGCGCCGCTGCTCGATCATGGCGACGGCCCGGCCGGGCAGCCAGGCCGAGGCGGTGCCGCTGTCGTCACCCGCGGCGAACAGGTGCGGGGCGAGCTGCGCCTGGAGGTCCGCGGGGGTGGGCCGCTGGGTGGCGTCCATCTGCATGCAGGACTCGATCAGGGGCCGCAGCTCCTCGGGCAGGCCCTCCAGGTTCGGGCCCTCCCGCAGCAGCATGAACACCGTCTCCACCGGGTTCGCCCCGTGGTACGGCGGATGCCCGGTGGCCGCGAAGACCAGGGTGGAGCCCAGCGAGAAGACGTCACTGGCCCCCTTCACGCTCCGCGAGTCCTTCGCCTGCTCCGGGGACATGTAGGCGGGGGTGCCCACGGCCACGTTGGTCATCGTCAGCCGGGTGTTGGACACCCCGCTCGCGATGCCGAAGTCGATCACCCGGGGGCCGTCCTCGACCACCAGGACGTTGGAGGGCTTGAGGTCGCGGTGGACCAGCCCCGCGCCGTGGATGGACTGGAGCGCCTCGGCGATGCCCGCCGCCAGCCAGCGCACCGCCTGCGCGGGCATCGGCCCGCACTCGTTGACGATCTCCTCCAGCGAGGGCGCCGGCACGTAGGCGGTGGCGAGCCACGGGACGGCCGCCCGCGGATCGGCGTCGACCACGGCGGCCGTGTAGAAACCGCTGACCGCCCGCGCGGCCTCGACCTCACGGGTGAAGCGGACCCGGAACAGCTGGTCCTCGGCGAGCTCGGTCCGGACCGTCTTGATCGCGACCCGGCGCCCGGAGGCGGACCGGGCCAGATAGACCAGCCCCATACCGCCCGCGCCCAGCCGGCCGAGCACCTCGAACGGGCCGATCCGTCTCGGATCGTGCTGCGTCAGCTGCTCCACCACTCGCCTGCCACCTCCCCGTACGGGCCGTTGAAGGGCCCGTCTCACCAGCCCCGCGCGGCGTCTCACCACTGGGCACCACTTGACGGTGCGCACCCTGATTCTGTCTGTCCGGGGCGTCCCGGTCGAACCCGGGGCCGGATCGGGGTGTCTCACCGCGATCCGGACACCTCGGACACTCCCCCGCAGTCCGCCCCGGGCCGCGCACGTCCGGATTCCGAGATTCCGCGCCGTGTGGGCCCCGGACCGGGCACGGACCGGGGCCGGATCGACGCCGAAGCGGTTCTAGGCGGGCTCGGAGAGCAGGGCGAAGGCGGCGCCCTGGTTGTCGGCGACCACCGCGATGCGGCCGTGCGGGGTGTCGAAGGGCTCGGCGGTGACCCGACCGCCGAGCCGGCGGACGGTGGCCACGGCAGCGTCGCAGTCGGGCACGGCGAAGTACACGAGGAAGTGCGCGGGCAGGGCCTCGGGGAAGGCGCCGGTGAGGACGGCCCGGCCCGCGATGGCGGTGTCCGGGGTGGGGTCGGAGCCCGCCGGGGACCAGGCGCGGTAGTCGAGCCCGGCGTCGTCGCGGTCGTCGGGCAGGTAGCCGAAGACGCGGGCGTAGAAGGAGTCCACGGCGTCCCGCTCCCGGGTGTACACCTCGGTCCAGCAGAAGGAGTTCGGCTTCTGCTGGAGCTCGAAGCCCTGGTGGCTGCCCGCCTGCCAGAGGCCGAAGACGGCCCCGCCCGGGTCGACGGCCAGGGCGGTGGTGCCGTACGCGCCGACGGGCATCGGCGCGGTGATCACCTGGCCGCCCGCCTCCTGGATCCGGACGGAGGTGGCTCGGGCGTCCCGGACGGCGAAGTAGACGTTCCAGACGGTGGGCATCCGGCCGTCCGTCTTGGCGGCGAGCGCGCCGACGTTGCGGCCCTCGTTGTACGCCTGCGTGTAGTGCCCGTACTCGGGTCCGGCGCTCTCGCCGAAGGTCCACTCGAACAGCTCCCCGTAGAACCGCTTGCCCGCTTCGAGGTCGGGGAGCGCGGCGTCCACCCAGCAGGGCGTGCCCTCTGCGAATGCGGCCATGGGCCCGGTTCCTTCCCTTGCTCCTGGAACGTCCTGCTCCGTACGGTTCTGACACGCTATGCGCTCCCCGCCCCGACCGCTCCCGGCGGGGGGTGCGGACGGGGCGCGGCGGGCGTGCCGAGGGGGCCGGGCGAGCGGGGCGGGGCCGGACGGGGCCGGGACGGCATCGCTGTCCACAGGCTGTGTACGGACGGGGGCGGCGGCGGGGCCGTCCGGGGGACGGGGCCTCGCGGGGTGCCGGGTGGGGTACCGGGCGGGAGCCCTGTGACGGAAGGGGCGGATGAGGCACGAGAGGGTGGCCGGAAATCGCCCTTTGCACCCGGATGCGCGCCCCTTCCGCACCCGTTCCACCGGAACCCCCCGAAGCCCGCTCGGCCCGACGCCACAACGCCTCCGGGGGCTCCACCGGCATCCCGAGATCCCGCCTCCCGGGGTCGGGTAACCCCATTTGCAGGCGGCCGAATCGCGCGCCGATCACCCCTCGGTAAGCTGACGGCATGACAGGACAAGTACGCACCGTCGACGGCCGCGTTGCCGGTCGGCGCGGACAGGCGACACGGCAGAAGCTGCTGGACTGCCTCAGCGAGATGCTCAGCTCCTCGCCGTACCGCGACGTCAAGGTCATCGACGTCGCCCGGAAGGCCGGCACCTCCCCGGCGACCTTCTACCAGTACTTCCCCGACGTCGAGGGGGCCGTACTGGAGATCGCCGAGGAAATGGCCGCCGAGGGAGCCCAGTTGACCTCGCTCGTCGAGGGACGGACCTGGGTCGGCAAGGCGGGTTGGCAAGCGGCCGAGGAACTGGTCGACGGCTTCCTGGACTTCTGGCGCCGCAACGACGCCATCCTGCGCGTGGTGGACCTCGGCGCCGCGGAGGGCGACAAGCGCTTCTACAAGATCCGCATGAAAATCCTGAACTCCGTCACCAACTCCCTGACCGAGTCCGTGAAGGAGCTCCAGGCCAAGGGCCGCGTCGACAAGGACGTCAGCGCCGCCGCGATGGCCGGGTCGCTCGTCGCGATGCTCGCGGCGGTGGCCTCGCACCAGAAGGGCTTCCAGACCTGGGGCGTCAAGCAGGCCGAACTCAAGCCGAACCTGGCCCTCCTGGTCCACCTCGGCATCACGGGCAAGAAGCCGACGAAGTAGCCGGACCCCCGTCGGCGGGCACCCGCCCGCGGACGGAACCCCAGCACGAGACGGCACGTCCTGTCCGAGCGGCGGCGGACCCCACCCGGTTCCGCCGCCGCCGTGCGTCCCGGCCCCGTTCGGGGCCCCGCTCCGGGCGCCCACCGGGGCGCCGGGGCCGGTCAGCGGCGCTCCAGCCGGAACAGCCTGATCTCCCGGTCGATCCGCGCCTGGTAGGTGGCGTACGGCGGCCAGAACCGCAGCACCTCCCGCCAGGCCGCGGCCCGCTCCTCCCCCACCAGCAGGCGCGCCGTCACCGGAATGTCCCTGCCCTGCCAACTCACCTCCGCCTCGGGGTGCTTGAGCAGGTTCGCGGTCCAGGCCGGGTGTCCGGGGCGGCCGAAGTTCGAACCGATCAGGATCCAGGTGCCGGCGCCCTCCTCCGGCATGCACGCCAGCGGGGTGGTCCGCGGCTGCCCGCTCTTCGCCCCCTTCGCGGTCAGCACCACCCCCGGCAGCATCCGCGCGCTGAGCAGCACCTTCCCCCGCGTCAGCCGGTGCACCGTACGGTCCAGCGCGGGAATGAAGTGCGGCGCGACCTTCGCGAACAGCGGTGCCGAGGACACCTTCTGCATGAGACGCACACCGGGAGCGGCCATCGGAGGATTTCCCTTTCGGTAGAGGAGCACGAACACGGTCGACACGGAGCCGGCGGAGCCCTGCGACTGCTCTCAGCCCACGGCCGGTACCGCCGGGGACGGCTCCGGGGCCCGGGGCGCGGCGGGTACGGGGCTTCCGGGCGCGGGGCGCGCGGGCACGGGGATCCGCGGGGACGACCCCGGTGAGGGCTCCGCCCCGAACAGCCCGGCCCGCTCGGCCGCGAACCCCCGCAACCCCTCCACCGGGCCGAACAGCAACCCGTCGGCCGCCGCCCGCTTGAAGTACAGGTGCGCCTCGTGCTCCCAGGTGAAGCCGATGCCGCCGTGCAGCTGGACGGCCTCCGAGGCCGCCAGCCGCAGCGCCTCCAGCCCCTGGGCTAGGGCCAGCGCCCCCTGCTCCCGGTCCCGCGCGGCGTAGTACGCGGCCGAGCGGGCCGCCTGCACCTGCACGTACAGGTCCGCCAGCCGGTGCTTGACGGCCTGGAAGGAGCCGATGGGTCGACCGAACTGCTCCCGGCCGCACACGTACTCCACGGTCCGGGCCAGCGCCCGACCCGCCGCCCCGGCCGCCTCCGCCGCGAGGACGGCGGCGGCCCCCGCCCCGACGTCGGCGAGGGCCGCGCACACATCGGCCTCCTCGTCGGCGCCGAGCAGTTCGGCGGGCACGTCCCGCAGCTCCAGCCGGGCCTGCGGCCGGGTCTCGTCGAGGGCGGTCTGCCGGATCCGGCGCAGCCCCGGAGCGTCCGCCCGGACCAGGAAGAGCAACACCCGGCCGCGGGCGTACCCGCCGGTGCGCGCGGGGACCAGCAACAGCCCGGCGCTGTGCCCGTCGAGGACCTGGGCGGCCTCCCCGTACAGCCGCCAGCCGGCCTCACCTGCGGGGGAGGACCCGCCCGGGTCGACCGAAGGGCCGGCGGCGGGCGGCGGCGCCGGGTCGGTGGGCGCGGGCGAGGGGGTGGGGTTGAGTGCGGGTTCGGGGACGGTCGCGGGGACGGGGGCCCGGCGGGCCTGGATGCCGCCCGCGCGCCCGTCACCCGCCCAGTCCCCGGGCCGGTTCCCGCAGGTCAGGGCCAGGGCGGTGGCCAGGGCCGGGCCCGGCACGGCGAGGGCCGCAGTGAGCCCCCCGGCGGCGAGCGGCGGCAGCAGCGCGGACCGCTGCCGCTCCGTGCCCAGGGCCTGTACCAGCGGCGCGACCAGCACGGCCGTGGCCAGCAGGGGGGAGGGCAGCAGGGCCGCCCCGGTCTCCTCGCAGGCCGGCACCAGCTCGGCGAAGGAGCAGCCCACCCCGCCGTACCGCTCCGGCAGGGCCAGCCCCGGCAGCCCCATGCCCCGGGCGAGTCGCCGCCACAGCGCGGTGTCGTAACCGGCGGGGGTGCGCACGGCGGCCTTGACCTGGTCGGGGCCGCAGTGCTTGGCGAGCAGTTCGCGGAGCGTGCGGCGGATCTCGTCCTGCTCCGCGGTGAAGGCGGCGTCCATCCTCGGGCTCCTCCCCGTTTCTGACGGGCCGTCATGTTAGGCCCGGGGGACGGAGATGCCCAGAGCGCGGACCGTGTACGCCCGACCGGTACCTGATGTACCGTCAGATTCATGTCCGAAGCCTCCGCAGCCTCCGGCACCGCCCCCGTCCCGCCCACCGTGTCCACGGCGTCCACGGCGTCCACGGCGCCTGCCGCACCGGAAGGCGGCTCGGGCACGCGCACCCGGCCCGGCCGCCGGGTGGCCGTCGTCGGCGTGGCCCTCTCCGACTGCGGCCGCGTGGACGAGGCCACTCCCTACGCCCTGCACGCCCAGGCGGCCCGTCGCGCCCTCGCCGACTCCGGCCTCGACCGCTCCCTGATCGACGGCCTGGCCTCCGCCGGGCTGGGCACCCTCGCCCCCGTCGAGGTGGCCGAATACCTGGGCCTGCGCCCCACCTGGGTGGACTCCACCTCCGTGGGCGGGGCGACCTGGGAGGTGATGGCCGCGCACGCCGCCGACGCCATCGCCGCCGGGCACGCCAATGCCGTCCTGCTGGTCTACGGCTCCACCGCGCGCGCCGACATCAAGGCCCGGCGCCGGACCGCGAACCTCTCCTTCGGCGCCCGCGGCCCCCTCCAGTTCGAGGTCCCCTACGGGCACACCCTGGTCGCCAAGTACGCGATGGCCGCCCGTCGCCACATGCACGAGTACGGCACCACCCTGGAGCAGCTGGCCTCGGTGGCCGTACAGGCCCGCGCCAACGCCGCCGCCAACCCGGAGGCCATGTACCGCACCCCGATCACCGTGGACGAGGTCCTGTCCGGCGAGATGATCGCCGACCCCTTCACCAAGCTGCACTGCTGCATCCGCTCGGACGGCGGCTGCGCCGTCCTGCTGGCCGCCGAGGAGTACGTACCGGACACCGCGAAGGCCCCTGTCTGGATCCTCGGTACGGGCACCGCCGTCTCGCACACGACGATGTCCGAGTGGGAGGACTTCACCGTCTCCCCCGCCGCCGTCTCCGGCCGCCTCGCCTTCGAACGGGCCGGGCTCACCCCCGCCGACGTCGACCTCGCCGAGATCTACGACGCCTTCACCTACATGACCCTGGTGACCCTCGAAGACCTCGGTTTCTGCGCCAAGGGGGAGGGCGGGGCCTTCGTGGAGAAGGGCCGCCTGCTCCGCGACGGCGACCTGCCCGTCAACACCGACGGCGGCGGCCTGTCCGCCTGCCACCCCGGCATGCGCGGGCTGTTCCTGCTCGTCGAGGCCACCCGCCAACTCCGCGGCGAGGCCGGCCCCCTCCAGGTCCGCAAACGCGACGGCCGCCTCCCCGAGGTCGCCGTGGCCTCCGGTACGGGCGGCTGGTTCTGCTCCTCCGGCACGGTGCTCCTCGGCCGCGACTGACCGAACCGACCGGCACCGGCACGGGCACGGGCACCACCACGGGCACCGGCACCGGCACCGGCACCGGCGGAAACCGTCCGGAACCGGCCGGCGGCCGTGGCCGGGCCGGCCCTCGGACGGCCCGGGGCCGTCCCCAGGAGGCCCCGGATCGGACCGGACGGGCCCTCGCGGACGCCCCATCCGACCCGTTCGCGCACTCCTTCCCCTAGTCGGCGCGAGCCGCTGACAAGACCCGGTGCCCGTGGCACGTTGGATCCCGCCACGGGCCGCGGGCAGGGCCGCGGGCCGTACACGACGGAGGGGGAGCCGTTCCATGCCCAAATTCGCCGCGTCCGCCGAAGAAGCCGACCAGGACCTGCGGGAGTACTGCGAGTCCATCGGGTTCGACCCCGAATGGGTCACCCCCGAGAAGTGGGCCTCGTCGGTCTCCATCGCCCAGCAGAAGCAGTACGGCTTCGAGGAGGCCCACAAGACCATCGACAGCGACAAGGAGGAGCTCAGGAAGGACGCCGCCGCCAAGGCCCGCAAGGCCAAGCTCGCCGGCGACGCCGCCGGACTGGTCGCCGCCCTCAAGGTGCACTACGCCCTCAAGGACTCCTTGGTCCGCGAGATCATCGACCAGTGCGCCGCCACCTACCTCGGGGGCGAACGCGTCAACCTCGGCCTCGGCGGCAAGCCGATGGACCGCGACAGCTACTCCGACCTGCGCGACGAATGGCGGGCCGCCGCGGCCCTCGCCGCCGGAGGCGTCTTCTCCGACTTCGTCAGCCACGCCCCCCAGGACAAGGCCGCGCTCGGCAAGGGCGCCGTCGGCGCCACGCTCGCGCGCCGCGGGGTCCAGGGCAACCTCCTCGTCCGCATCAACGGCGTCCGCTTCAACATGCACATCGACATAGCGGACTGACCCACCCGACACCCCTCGGCGGGGCTGAACCCCACGGTCACCACCGGCCCCGCCGAGGAACAACCGAACCCAGCCCCGCCACCGAGCCGGCCACAGCCCGCAAATCCAGCCCCGCCCCACCCCCCTGGCCCCACCGGGCAGCCTAGGCTCGGGGCCATGACGCAGGACGCACCCCACCAGGACCCCACCGCCGAGCACGCCGCCTTCACGAAAGCCCTGCACGCCCAACGGGTCTGGGACACCGAGCTGCCCGGCTTCGACACGGCCGACGCGCCCGCATCCCCGCTCCCGCTGTTCCACCGCTGGTTCCTGGACGCCGTCGCCGCCGGACAGTCCGAACCGCACACGATGACCCTGGCCACCGTGGACGCCGACGGCCGCCCCGACCTGCGCACCCTGATGCTCCACGAGGCCGACGCGCAGGGCTGGCACTTCGCCTCCCACGCCACCTCGGCCAAGGGCCGCCAGCTCGCCGAACGCCCCGAGGCCGCCCTGCACTTCTACTGGCCCGCCCTCGGCCGGCAGATCCGGCTGCGCGGCCCCGTCACCCCGGCCTCCGCCGCCGAGAGCCGCGCCGACCTCGCCGTCCGCACCCGGGGCGCCCTGGCCGCCGCCCTCACCGGCCACCAGAGCGAGGTCCTGCCCGACCGGGCCACCCTCCTCGCCGCCGCCGACGCCGCCTGGGACCTCGCGGGCGCCGACCCCGAGGCCCCCGCCCCCACCTGGACCCGCTACACCCTCGCCCCCCGCGAGGCCGAGTTCTTCCAGGGCGACCCGACCCGCCGCCACACCCGCCTCCACTACACCCGCACCCCCGGGGACACCTGGACCACCCGGCTCCTGTGGCCATAGGGAACGCCCGCGACCTCGTCGCACGACCATCCGCCCACGAGGCCAGGAGACAGGGGAATACAGCCGGGGAACGATTCCCGCGTCACGGATGTTCTGTCGTCCGGAGGCATCGTTCACTTCGGTTCCGTCGGCAGAGTTTCGAACACTCCCGCCTGGAGGCCTTGTTGCCCATTGCACCGAACGCCACACCGTCCGCTTCTCCCACCCGCCGGCACCGCTTCGCCCAGTGGTGGCGCGGGCTCTCCGTCACCGAGAAGACCGGCGCGATCAGCGCCCTCGCGGCGATCCTCACGGTCGGCCTGACCGTCTGGGCGCTCATGGACAACGGAAACGGCGGGGATCGGAAAGGGTCGGCGGGAGCCGGCCCTTCGGCGTCGCCACAGCAGGCCGAGGCGTCCCGCCCCGCGCCCGAGCCCACCCCGACCCCTTCCCCCTCGATATCGGCGTCCGCCTCCGACACCACCCCGCCCCCCACACCTTCGGCGCCCTCGACCGCCGCACCGGCCAAGCTCCCGCGCACGGAGAAGTTCCAGCTGACCAGCTACTACGGCTTCGCCCTGAACGCCGATCCCATGAAGCCGAAGGCCTCGGACAAGTACAAGGAGAAGGACGTCTACCTGGACTGCTGCCAGGTCGTATCAGTGGCCGAAGGCGGTCAGTTCGCCCAGCTCGAACCCACGGAACAACCGACGTACGACACCTGCATGAGCAAGAGCAACTACAAGAAGGGCTTCTACATCTTCAACGCCAAGAACGCCGACGTGTGCGTCTTCCTGGCCAACGGAGCCGTCGGCAACGTGCACGTCGGGGAGAGGACGAACGACGCGTACGCGCTGACCGTGACGGTGTGGACCGACCCACGGCCCGTGGAGACCCAGAGCTAGGCCGTGTCTTCCGGATCTTGCCTGGCCCGCGACGCCTGGCACCGCACCTCGCGGCGTTGCCGGAAAGCCTGATTACGTCCAGTAGGCAGGC
>NZ_JBEOSD010000065.1:0-40729 GCF_040302735.1 Streptomyces sp. NPDC097619
CACTCGCTACGACAAGACCCGCGAGTCCTACCAGGCAGCCGTCACCATCGCGTCCCTGTTCCTCTGGCTAAAGCCTCTTTGAAGACACTGCCTAGCTCCCACCACCTCGTCGCCATGTCCCGCAGGTAGCCGTGGGCACGGCTGGAGCGGACGGTGCGCAGGATGTCGAGGGCGTGGTCGGGGTGGGTGAGTCCTTGGTCGCGGTCGCCGACCGGGAGCCCTGGCTCGCCGACTGCTTCCGACCCTCGCACCCCGCCCGCCATCCGGCCGTTGAACCGGCGGGAACCGCGGCCCGCCCCTCGCGCCCCCGGGCAGGGCCCCATCGAATCCACCCGCCCCACACCCGTTCGGAGACCCACCTTCATGACCACCGCCAAGCCCTTCCCACCTGAGCTGCGCGACTGGGTCGCCGGCCACCTGCCCGGCCTGAACGCGAACGAGGACCGCTCCTGGCCGCGCAGCACCTCCCTGGTGTGGCGCGTGAGCGCAGCCGACCGGGACGCCTACGTGAAGATCAGCCCCAGCGACCTCGACTTCGAGCGCGAGGTCGCCGGATACGCCTTCGCCTCAGCGCACCTGAGCGAGACGCAGGCGCCACGCCTGCTGGCCTGCGACCCGGGCCTGCGCGCGATCCTCAGCACGCCGCTGCCCGGCCGCGTCGTACGGGACCTGCCGCTACGGGTCAGCAGCGAGTCGCGCCTGTACGAGGACGCCGGGCGGCTGCTGCGCCGCTGGCACGACGCGTCCGAGCCCGCCACGGCCGCCGACCGCGCCGCGGTGCGGTCCGACATGGAGGACGAGGCCCGTGAGGCCGCCGACTGCCTGGAGGATGTCGTCCCGCATCTGGCCGCCGACCGGCTCGCCATGGTCGAGGCCGCGTCGAAGGAGCTCCCCGGCCTCGCCGAGCAGCTGCCACTGGTCTACCGGCACGGCGACTACGCGACCCGGAACTGGATGTACGACCATGCCACCGGCCGCCACGGCCTGATCGACTTCGCGACGGCCGCGCACGGCGTCGCCGCATCCGAGTACGTGTGGCTGTGCGGCACCGTCTGGTCCGTCCGCCCGGAACTGCGCGAGGCGTACTTCAAGGGATACGGCCGCCCGCTGACGGCCGAGGAAGACCGCCTGCTGCACCTGCTGACCGTCCGCATCGGCGTGTCCTACCTGCGCAACGGCCTGGCCGAGGACCGCGCCGAACTCGTGACGCGCGGCCACCTCGTCCTGGACCGGATGGCCGCCCACCGGCCCTAGCCCGTCCGGGCGCGGACCCGGCGTGCCCCGGGCCGGGTCCGCGTCCACCCCTTCCCAGCCGCAGCGATCCAGATCAGGAATGGCCCGATGACCCTCACCCCCGGCCTGCCCGCCCTCGCCGCTTCCACCACATGGAGCCACGTCCCCCAGCCGCTGCGCACGGCCGTCGAGTCCGGCGCCGGCCCCGTCCTCGGCGCCGTCGAAGCCGCAGCGGCAGGACCGCCCGGCTGCGCCCGTCGCTTGACGTCCCCGGAAGCCGGTTGTCTCGCACCCGCTGTCCGACCGCTCGCGCCCAAGCTGGTGCACCAGGGGATCGCCGGCGGCTGGCGGTGGCTGCTGTTCGAGCACGTCTCCGGCCGGGCCACCGATCTTTCCCCGGGCTCGGCGGACCGTGACGCCGGTCGCGCGCTGCGACGCTGGCAACCCTGCGGGCCCCGCCGCCGCCACACTGCGGACCGAGAACCGCTGGTCGCATCAGACCTCCCCCCTGCCTGCCCACGCCCCCTTCGCCCGATTCCCCGCCCGATCATGGGACCAGGCCACCGCCGCCTGGCGCCGCGTCACCTTCGGCGCGGGCCCAGACGACTACGCCGCCTTCGCCCACGTATGCGGCCACGACGTCATCACCTGGCCGGCTACGAGGTCATCTGCGATGTCCGTTCCCTGTGCACGACGCTGTTCGCCTGCGCCACGCCGGCGCCGGCCCGGCAGGTCGCGCGGAAGCGGATCACCGCCTGGCGTGCCTCCGCGGTGCCGCCGGCCCCACAGCGAAGCCGTGGACGGCCCGCAAGTGGCAATGGACCCCAGCCGGTGGTACCCGAAGCCGCGCGGGCGCTGACGAACCGACCGGGATGCCCGAGCGTCGACGTTTCGGCCGGGGCCGCAAGCGTCGAGCCCGAGTCCGCAAGGACCTGTGCTGAGGGGAGGTAGGGACCTTGAGAACCGCTGCCTGACCGGGCCCGGACCTCGGGGCAGCCGCACCCGCCGCTGCCCCCTTCTCAGGCATGCCCCCGCCCCCCACAGGGACGCCCATGACGAACGCCCTTCCCGGGCCGGGAGGCGCATCGCGCAATCCCCCGACCGGGTGCCGTGAGCGCCCGCTCCACTCGAACGTGTGGGTTCGAACTCCCCCACCCCCGGCGGAACTGCCCTCTCCGCCCGTACCGCATCTCAGTTCGAAGAATTCCCCCGTCCGCGTCCGTTACGGCACCCAGGCGTGAGGGGTTGTTCGACCATCGCTCGGTTCCACGTCACCCAGGGAGGACCAGTGCAGACCGCGCCCCACCCCCACCCAGCTGCTCACAGAATAGAACAAACCAGGCCGGGCTACCGGCCGCTGACGAAGGTCGTGCTCCTCCCGCTGCGCCCCGACGGACGGGTCGCGCTCGTCCGCCGGGCCCACCTGCCCGACCGTGGCCGGCTGGCACTGGTCGGCGGCCGGCTGGAGGCGGCGGAGTGGCTGGACGAGGCCGCCTGCCGTGGCGCCTTGCGCACCCTGGGGATCCGGGTGCGGGTACAGGACATCGAGCTCAGCGGCCTTCTGCACTACCGCAGCGAGCAGGGGGCGGGCCGTCTGTGTGCCGTCTTCGCCACCCAGCGCTGGTCCGGAGAGCCCCACAACACCGCACCGGACAGGTTCAGCGAGGTGGTGTGGGCCGACCCCGGCGAGCCCCCGGCCGACTGCCGGGCCCTGACCCACGCCGTCCTCGACCAGTACGTCGCCGGCACCCTCTACAGCGCCGCCCTGCCGCCCACCGGGCCCGGCACGGCCGAAGGCCCAGCAGCACGGGCGGCGGAGTGCGCCGGCGGACCGCGACCGCCGGTGCGCGGGCCCGCCGGGCTGCTCACGACCGGCGACACCACCAGTGCACGACCGGATCGAAGGGGAACGAAGTGAACGAACGAACCGACACTGATCCCGAACAGGCAACCGTCTCGGAGTCGGAGCGGCTGCTGTTCGGAGGGGAGTTGGCGTACGACGTCGGCTGGGACCAGCACGAGGGGGCCTGGCTGAAGCTCGGGCTGTGGACGATGGCCAAGGGCTTACCTCGGATGATCGGCACCGGGCTGCGCCTCGCACACCTCGCCGACGCCCGCGCCCTGCGCGTGGTCCTCGGCGCCGAGCTGGGCCGCGGAATCGTCCAGGCCATCGGGTTGGTCGCGGTCAACGCGGTCCTGGGCCACATCCTCGCCGCCGGCGCCACGAACGAGCGGCTGAACAACGCCTTCCCGGCGCTGGTGGCCGTAGCGGTCACCGCTCTGGTCGGATCGCTGCTGCGGTCCGCGTCCACGGCCGCCACCGGTGAGCTGGAGCCGAAGGTCCAGCGCGTGGCCACCGAGCAGTACCTGGGGCTGGTGCACCGGGTGGAGCTCGCGGCGATCGAGGACGACGAGTTCCACCGGCTGCTGGACGCCGCCCGCTACGGGGCCGACTCCGCCCGGCGCATGATCCGGTACTGCACCAACACGTTGAACTCCGGCATCTCGCTGGTCGCGGCGGCCGGCGTGCTCACCGTCCTGCACATCGGACTCCTGCCCCTGCTCGTCCTGATGACCCTGCCGAGCGGGTGGCGGTCCCTGACGATCTCCCGCCAGCGCTACATCTCCTTCCACGCGTTCGTCCAGCACGCGCGGGCCGGGCACCTCCTGGGGCAGTTGCTGACCCAGCGGGAGGCGGCCGCGGAGGTACGCGTCCACGAGGTCGGGCCCTTCCTCCTCTCCCACTTCCGGGAGATGGCCGAGACCAGCGAGCGCGAGCAGACCCGGCTTGCCCGCAGCGCGGCGAAGATCGGTCTCATCGCCGACGGCGCGTCCGGCGTCGCCACCCTCCTCACGTACGGGGCGCTGGGGCTGCTGCTGTGGAGCGGCCGGATGGACCTCGCGGTCGCCGGCACAGCGGTCCTGGCCATCCGTACCGGCTCATCCAGCCTGGACGGTCTCGTGCTGCAGATGGCCGACCTGCACCAGGAGTCGCTCTTCGTCGCCGACTTCGAGCGGCTGTGCACGGAGGCGAAGGCGCGGGCCATCCCGGAGAGCGGGGAGGACCTGCCCGAGCGGGTGCGGGAGGTCCGTTTCGAGAAGGTGACGTTCACCTACCCCGGCAGCGGCGACCACACGCCCGAGCCCACGCTGCGGGAGGTGTCGCTGTCCTTCCCGATGGGCAAGGTCATCGCCCTGGTCGGGGCGAACGGCTCGGGCAAGTCCACCGTCGTCAAGCTGCTGGCCGGACTCCACCAGCCCGACCCGGACGGCGGCACGGTCCGGTGGGACGACGTCGACGCCTCCGTAGCCGACCGCAGCCAGATCTTCGCCCGCGTCGGGCTGATGTCACAGGCCTTCTTCCGGTGGCCCTTCACCGTCCGCGTCAACATCGGCATCGGGGATCCGACCCTCCCCATCGACGACCGGGCCGTGCGGGAGGCCGCGGCGTTCTCCGGCGCCGACCGGTTCATCGCCGGCCTGCGCCGTGACCTCTCCACCCTGCTCGGCCGCGGCTACCGGGGCGGGCAGGAAGCCTCCGGCGGCGAATGGCAGACGATCGGGATCGCCCGCGCCTGGTACAAACGCGCCCAGATCCTGATCGTCGACGAGCCCACCAGCGCCCTGGACGCCGTCGCCGAACAGCGGGTCTTCGACCAGATCCGCGCCCTGGCCGCCGCCGGCCAGACCGTCGTCCTGATCACCCACCGACTGCACTCGGTGCGGCACGCGGACGTCATCCACGTCATGAAGGACGGGAAACTCGCCGAGTCCGGGACCTTCTCCGAACTCATGGACGAGAACACCGGCACAGGGGAGTTCCGCGCCGCCTACCGGGTGCAGGCCGCCGCCTTCGCGGACAGCGTGCCCGAACAACGGGCACCCGCAGCAGATCTCTCGAAGGACGAAACATGACCCCCGCGGCCAAGGCCCTTCCCCGTGAAGGGGCAGATACTCTGGCGGGCTGCCCGCCCCGGGGCACCGGGGCGTCGCGATTGCAGGCGCCCGGGATGCCGGGAGGCACCACGATGACCGCGACCGCGCCGCCGCTGCTCCTCGTCGACGGCCACCACCTCCTCTACCGCGCGCACTTCGGCTTCCCCAAGCGGTTCGAGGCCCTGGACGGCACCGACGTGACCTGCGCGTTCGGCTTCGTGGCGCTCCTCCGCAAGGCGCACCGCGAGCACGGCGCCGGTCATGAGGTCCTGGTGGTCTTCGACGCCGAGGACGGCGCCGACGGCCGGATCCAGGCCGAGGCCGGATACAAGGCGAACCGGGCTGACGCCGACCACAGTCCGATCCGGGCCCTGGCGCCGCTGAAGGCGATGCTCGACCTGGGCGCGGTGCGGTGGCTGGAGGGGCCGGGTGCCGAGGGGGACGACGTGGTGACGACGATCGCCACGCGTGAGGCCGCCGCCGGCCGTGCGGTGGTGGTGTTGTCCGGGGACCGCGACCTCTACGGTCTCCTCGCCCGGGACGGGATCCGGATCCTGAACCCGCTCCCTGGCGTCCAGGACGTGGGACCTGTGACCGCCACCCGGCTCCTGACCGGTGACCGTCGGCTCGAGGGCCCCTCCGCCACCGCCCCGGGTCGCCTGGCCAAGCCTCTGGCCCGGATCCGGGAAACGTGGGACGAGGTCGTGCGCGTGCGGTCCGTCCTACGCCTGACCTGCGACCTGCCCTACCCGTCGAACACCGTCACCGGAATGGTCACGCCTGGCCGCCCTCGCCGCACGGATGAAGGCGGCCGGCCTGTGGTGAACACGCCCCTTACCTCGGCCGCCGTCCCCACACCGGCGGCGAGGGCGTCGCTGCGCGGCCACCGGTCCTTCAGCGCCTACCTGGCAGGCCAGAGCGCGAGCCTGATCGGTACGGCCGTGCACGGCATCGCCCTGCCCACGCTCGCGGTACTCCACCTGAAGGCCACACCGGGGCAGGTCTCGCTCCTGTTCTTCCTCATTCAGATCCCCACGTTCGTGTTTGCACTGCCGGCCGGGGCCATCATCGACCGCCACCACAAGAAGACCGTCCTGGTCGTCACCGACCTCGCGGCAGCCGTCGTGGTCGCGGTGATCCCGGCCGTCACGATCCTCGGAACGCTGACCATGCCCGTGCTGTACGCCGTGGCCCTCACGCTGGGTGCCGTGACGGTGCTCCACCAGGCCGCGGCCATCGCCATCGTGCCGCAGCTCGTCGAGCCCGAGCTGCTCCAGCTGGCCAACTCCCGGATCGGAGCCGCGTTCGGCGCCGCCGACACGGCCGGCACCTACCTGGGAACCGCCGTCGTCGCCGTGGTGGGCGCCGGCCGGGCCTTCGCCCTGGACACCGTCTCCTACCTCGTCTCGGCATGGTGCGCGACCCGGATCCACACCGGGCACGCGCCGCCGTCCGCCAGGGCGCGGCGCACGATGGCGGCCGACATCTGGGAGGGCCTGCTGTTCGTGGCCCGCACCCCGCTCGTACGGCCACTCGTCCTCTGCCTGGCCGGCACGGGCTTCGGCTCCGCGCTGACCTCGACGTTCTGGGCGTTCCACCTGCTGACCACGGTGAAAACCGGCACGACCGGCCTCGGCGTGATCATGGGAGTGTCCGGTGCCGGATGCCTGGCCGGGGCACTCGCCACGCCCCGGATCGTCCGCCGGTTCGGGCCCGTCCCAGTCCTGATCGCCGGATTCGCCATGTACCCGCTGACGACCGTCCCGCTGCTGTTCGCCCGGACCGGGACACTGTGGCTGCTCGTCCTCGCGGCGGCAGGAGGTCTCCAGCTCGCGGCCGCCGCGTGCGCGGGCACCACCCAGCGATCGGTCCGCCAGCAGATCTGCCCGCCCGAGCTGCAGGCCCGTGCCCAGCAGACCTCGACCTGGCTCGTCACCGGCAGTCGCCCCTTCGCCGCCCTCACGGCAGGCGCCCTGGCCTCCGTCACGAACGTGTGGACGGTCCTACTGGCCGGGGCACTCGTCCTGACCCTGCCGGTGCTCGTCCTCTGGCGCTCGCCGGTGGCCCGCCTCACCAGCATGCCCGTCCCCGCATCCACGGTGTCCGCCGGGACCACTCGCCCCTGATCTCGAAGGAGTTCACCATGACCCGCCTGAACGTGATCGGCATCCACCTCTACCTCCAGCGTGAAGACGGCCGGATCCTCCTCGGCCGACGCCACCCCGACATCGCCTTCGCCGGCGACCGCTTCCACTTCCTGGCCGGACACCTGGAGACCGAAGGCGCCACGGCCGGACTGATCCGGGAAGCCGAGGAAGAAGCCGGCCTCGTCATCGCTCCCGAAGACCTCGAACTCGTCCACACAGTGCACATGCTCGACGCAGGCGCCGACAGTGACGGACAACCACGACTCCAACTCGTCTTCCGTGCCCGTACCTGGTCAGGAACGCCCGAGATCCGAGAGCCGGACAAGTGTGTGGAGTGGACCTGGGCCGACCCGGCGCAGCTTCCCGAACCGATGGTCGCGTACACGCGAGCGGCGATCGAGGCGATCGGCCGCGGCGAGAGGTACACCGAGCTCGGCTGGAACTGAATCCGGATGCCGTACCGCCTCCGCACCATCCGCCGTCGTTCACCCCGAGCCTGCCTCCCCGCACCCCAACACCGTTCCTGAAGTCACCTGCCGCAGAGGACGTACACACCATGACCGCCCACACTTCGCAGAGCTGGCACGACCACTACGAGGCGGGCCGGGACTTCCGCCCGTTGTCCGGAGCCGAGAAGGACGTGCTGACCGGCCGTCTGGCCCTGCCCGAGGACACCCAGGACGGCCGGGCCCTGGACGTGGCCTGCGGGACCGGTGGCCTCGCCCGAGCCCTCGCCGCCGCCGGGTACCGGGTCGACGCGGTGGACTGGGCCCAGTCCGCCATCGACCGGGCCGCGGCCACCGGTACGGACGAGGTCACCTACCACCGGCTCGACATCACCACCGGCGACCTCACCTCCCTCGCCGCCGACGGTGGATACCGGCTCATCACCGTGCGCCGGGCCCTGGCCCACCTGCCCGACCGCACCCGCACCATCGCCGAACTCGCCGCGCTGCTCGCCGAGGACGGCGTCCTGTGCGTGATCACCCGCACGCCGACCGGCACCCACCCGAGCTCCGCGGGATCTGCCTGGACGACACCGAAATCGGACGACTGTGCGACGGCTGGGACCAGTCCGAGCGCATCGAGGCCGATGAATCCACGATCGTGCTGTTGCGGGGCCCGAAGACCTCGGCCGTCGCCTACGCCGAGAAGTCGAAGCCGGCCCCGGCTGCCATGGCGGGCGTCGCCGTCGTCGTCACCAACCCCCGCGGGCAGCTCCTCCTCGGCTGGAACGACGCGTGCAGCATGTGGGAGCTGCCCGCCGGGAAGGTCGAACCGTGCGAGCCCTTCGAGGCCACCGCGGTCCGGGAGCTGGCGGAGGAGTCCGGGCTGGCCGCGCGGTCGGAGGACGTACTGCTCCTGGGCACCCTGTGCGACGCCGCCGGCGGCGGGTTCACCCGCGTCACCGAGGTCGCCCGGCTCACCGCCTTCACCGGCGAGCCCACCGTGCGAGAAGCCGACCTGTCCCGTTGGGAGTGGCACTCCCTGTCCGACCTGCGCCACCTGCCGCAACCCCTGTTCACGGCCAGCGCCCAGGCCGTGAACCTCGCCTGGCCGGGCCTGCTGCCCGACGTACCCGCCGCCCACCACACTCCCCGGCCTGCCGGAACGGTCGCGCTGACCTTCGACGAGTCGGCCGCGGCGGTCCGGCTTCGCACCAGACTGGTGCGGGACCTCACGGAGGCGGGATGGACCGACACCCCCGGGCTGCAGCGGGCGTTCACCACGGTGCCCCGGCACGCCTTCCTGCCCGAGCAACCCCTCCCCCGGGCCTACGCCAACGAGGCCGTCGCGACCGTATTCGACGAGACCGGCAGGTCGATGAGTTCGGTGTCCCAGCGCGAGATGCAGGCCGTCATGCTCCGCGAAGCCCGGATCCGGCCGGGCGACCGGGTGCTGGAGATCGGGGGCGGCGGCTACAACGCGTGCCTGGCCGCCGAACTGGTCGGCCCGAACGGTTCGGTGGTGTGCGTGGAGATCGACCCGTACGTGTATGGCCGCACGGTCCGCTTCCTGGAGGAGACCGGGTACGCGGACCGTGTGCGGGTCGTCCTTGGCGACGGGGCCCTCGGAGCCCCTGACGCCTTCGTGCCGGCGGACGGCTTCGACGCGATCCTCGTCACCGTCGGCGCCAACGACATCCCGGCGGCCTGGCACGCGCAGTCGGCCGATGGCAGGCACCTTGTGGTGCCGCTCCGGATCGGCGGGTTCACCCGGGCCCTCAGCCTGCGCAAGGAGCCTTCACCGCCGAGTACAGAGATATGTGCACCGAGGTAGCTCCCGTTCTGCGGCCGGGTTCAGTCCCGTAACGTCTGCTCTCTCAAGGTCTGGGAGTGGTGAAGGGGGATTTCTTGGAGGAGAGCGAAGCACGGAGATGTGCAGAAGAGTTCGGCAGAACCCTGACCGACTGCTGGGATGAGTGGGCCTTCAAACTTGGCCTGGTGGCGACCCCGACCAGCAAGGGCGTCTACGGCTTCACCTGGCATCCCACGGCGAAGGACGAACAGGGGCGCCAGTTCCGGGTCGGGGGAAACTGGCCCATCATCGTCGACCAGGGCACCGGGGCATGCCGGCTCGTGCACGGGATGAAGGAGATGACCACGCTCACAGGCATGTCAGGAGTCGGCATGATCCGCTTCCACGATGCCGGCACTCATCGTCGGCGCCGCAACGGCCGATAGCTCTGGATTCTGGCGGGAGCCGTCCTGGTCCTCGTCGCCGGCCACGCCGTCGTACGGGATCTCCGGAAACTACGCGCGGGGCGAGCAGGCTAACCGATCCCGCCGCTGCCTCTCGTCGCAGGTCAACGGGCATATCTCGCGTGACCCACGGAACTCCACGGCCTACGATCGCCGGGTACGACAGCCGGAGGGGTGGGACATGGTCGAGGGTTTCGAGGACAGTACGGCGGCGGTGGAACGGCTCGCGGCGGGTGCCCCGCTCCACGAGGTGATCGACGTCGCCGCACCCGGCGCCTGGCTCGCCCTGGACGCCGGAATGCGGTACGTCCCCTGGCGCCTGGACTCGCTGAGGCGGGACCCGGTGGTCGCGCTGCCCACGGACCTGAGCGGGGTCGAGGAGTCCCTGTTGGCGCTCGCCCTCTGCCACGGCGACGGGCGGATCCGGGAGAAGGCCCTGCGTCAGGCGGGCCGGTTCCCCGCGCTGCTGCCGCTGGTCGTGATCCGCTGTGCGGACTGGGCCGGTCCCGTACGCGAGGACGCCCGACGCCTGCTGCAGGAGGCACTGGACGCTGACACCGCCCCCGCCCTCGCCGCGCTCCTCCTCGAACTCGGCCGCCGCGACCGGGGCGCCTTCGGCGTGGAGGCCCTCGACCGGGTCCTGCGCGGGGCCCCCGGCGATCGACTCGCCGCGCTCTTCGGCCACCCCGATCGCACCGTGCGCCGGTTCGTGTACCGGCTGGCCGTCGAGGAACGTCTCCTCGGTCCCGCCGCGTGGGCCCTCGCCGCCGCGCAGGACACCGACAACGTGATCAGAGACCTGTGCGCCACGGCCGCGCTCACCGCGGTGAGCAAGGGGGAGTGCCCCGCCGAGGACGTGCTGACCTCGCTGCTGTCCGCACGTGACCCGCGGACCCGCTCCGCCGGTGTCACGGCGCTCCGGGCGGCCGGGCTGCCGGAACGGGCCACCGCCTTCCTCGACGACCGCTCGGCCCTCGTCCGCGCCTGCGCGCGCTACGTCGTCCGGGAGCACGGCGGCGATCCGACGGCCCACTACCGGGCGCGGTGCGCTGCCCCCGAGGACCCGGCCCTGCCCGGCGGCGCGGTCAGCGGCCTCGCCGAATGCGGCGACCGCGCCGACACTCCCCTGCTCGTCCCGCTGCTCACCCACCCCCTGGCCGGGGTGCGCGCGCGAGCCGTGGCCGCGCTGCGGACCCTGGCGAGCGTCGACACCCAGCAGATACGGCCCCTCCTCGACGACCCCGACCCCGGAGTCGTCCGGGAGGCCACCGACACCCTGCTCCCCCGGGCCGGGCACCTGCCCGCGGAGTGGCTGGAGGAACGCACCGGCTCCGGCCACCCGCGACACGTCCGTGTCAGCGCGCTGCGCCTCCTCGGCGCGCGCGGCGGCGTCGTCGCGTTGCGGGCCACGACGGTCCTGGCCGACGACCCGGACGAGACGCTGCGCCGCCGGGCCCGGGAGGCGCTGTACCAGTGGCGCCCGTCACCGGCGGAGCCGAAGGGGGACGCCGAGATCGGCTGTCTGCTCGACCGGTGCGGGCACCTCCTCCGCGACCACGACCTGCGCCTGCGGAAGTGGGAGGCCGGGGTGCTCCACCCCGCGCAGGACCCCGCCGAAGCGGACGAGGATCCCGAAGCGGACGAGGACGGGAGCAGCCGTGGGCCCTCTGGCCATGCTCTGACCCGATCCGTCCCCCCGCCCGTCGATTGGTCCGGACACCCGTCTTCATCGCAGGTCAGGGGTGCCGTAGGTTCCTCGAACCCGCGCTCTACGGAACAGCAACAGGTACGTCCCCGGGGGATCCCAGCCATGAACACGCACGAAACCGGAACCTTTCGGCCACGCCCGTCCCTGCCGGTCCCGGTGCTCCGTGACCCGCGGGCCCTCTCCCACTGGGTCACGGGCCTGCTCGTGCTGTCCGCCGCTCTGGTGGTCTTCTCCCTGTACGTGTGGATCACGGCCTACAACTTCTACGCCGAGCAGTACGCCTCGTACGACCCGTGGCCCGAGCAGCGCGCCGCCGAGTTGGACCGGCTGATCACCCTGTCCGACACGTTGCGCATGAACCTGCTGCTGCCGACCGCCGCGGTGTTCCTCGTCTGGTTCCGGCGGGTGCGCGAGAACGCGCAGGTGTTCGCGCCCGAGGGCTTCCGGCGCGGGCCGGGCTGGTCGCTCGGCTCCTGGTTCGTCCCGGTGGTGAACTTCTGGATGCCGTACCGGATCGCCGTGGAGACGTGGACCGCGAGCACGCAGCTCCCCGCGGCCGGGCAGCCGGCCAGGCCCTCGCTCGGCACCGTGAATTCCTGGTGGGGCCTGTGGATCACGGCGACGCTCGTGGGCTGGGCGGGGACGTTCACCCTGTTCGGAAACGAGGGCGAGGCGTACCTGCGCGGGATGGAGACGATGATCTTCTCGGACTTGCTGGAACTCGCCGCGGCGGTCGCCGCCGTCCTGTTCGTCCGGCGGCTGTCGGCCCTCCAGCACGTGAAGGCCGTCGAGGGACCGGTGGCCCGCACGCCCGCCACCCCCACGGCCTCGGATGCCGGCACGGAGGAGCGGGTGACCGCGAGCTGAGGCCTTGTCGGCGGCCCCGAGGCCGCCGGAACGGGTCCGCCCCAGCCCGGTGTCAGGAGACGTCCGGCTCGGGCAGGTCCAGGGCTCGGGCCAGGGCGGCGGTCACGTCGGCCGCATGGTCGGGCAGGTGGGCCGCGGCCCATCGGGCGGCCGCCAGGAGGAAGTCGGTGAGGTCCCGTTCGGCTGCCGCGAGCAGGCGGCGCAGTTCCGGGACCGACAGCTCGATCACGGCGCTGTCCTCCGTGTCGGCGTCCACGGTCAACCGAACCGTTTTGCCCAGGCGTTCGACGAGCGGCGAAGGGTCGTGCCCGAAACACGTGGCACCGCCGCCGTCGACGACGTCGAGCCAACCGCGCCACTCCTCCAACCCGCTGCAGCAGCCCGGGAGCAGCGTGGTACCGGTGGCGGTGTCGACGACGCGGAAGCCACCGGCGGCATAGGTGTCGCCCATGGTCAGCAGTCCGTGCAGGAAGGACCCGAGGGGATCGGCGGGCCGTGGTGGTCGACCGTCTTGCTCGGGATCGACGTCGTTGCAGGCGGCGATGCACATGACCGCCGTGCCGACCTCGGCCGCTCCGAGCGTGCCGTCGAGCGGAAGCAGGGCGTGGCCCTCGGACTCGGCCACCGGCCAGAGGGCGAAGCCGGCGGTGGCGTGGACCTCCAGGACGGGCTGTAGACGTATCACCCCGCGAGTGTGCCGGGTTCCCCTCGGTCCTCGCCTCCGGACAACGCCGGCCCCGTTCCGCCGCCGGTTCGTCGAGGGGCCTACGGCCGGCTGCTGTTGGCGGGTGCAAGTGCGGCCTCTCCCCGCAGGCGCGGGTTCCGCCTTCGCGAGCTGGGGCTTTTCGCTCGGAGAACTCATTTTTCATTCGCGTGTGTTGCCCGAACTTTACACCGGGCGTTCCCGGTAGAGGGTCTACCTGAGGGCCGTGAGCGCCCGGCTTGACGGGGCTGGTGGTCCTGTCGAGCCAGGTAGGCACGGCGCGACACCGGGGTCGTGCAACGGTTCCTGGGCCCGGCCGGGTGCGTCGGCTGGGACAACCGCCGACCGGTGTGCCGTCGGGCCTCTGGGTTCGCTGCAGGTGGTCGAAGCGGAGGAGCCCGCGGGCCGACTGAGGGATCGGTGTCCGAAGCGGTCGCGGTCTGGGACGTGGGGCGGATCCGGGGGAACGGGGCGCGGGAGGTGGGGCGGTGGGGGCGTCGGGGGCGGGATCGTCTTCCAGTCCGGTCGGGGGCCGGCGGTTCGGGGACCTGTCCGTGAGGTGTCGTGCCGTGCAGAATCGGGCCCATGAACGCGACCGCGGGGGTGCCGCCGAGACACAGCAGATCTGTGGGGTTCGCGCGGGTGTTCCTGACGGGCGGGGTGCTCGGTGCCGCGCCGACCGCCCTGATCGGCGGCTGCGTCGTCGGCGAGCCTGCGTTGATCGTCGCGGGCGTGGGGCTGCCCGTGTTCTACGGCCTCCTGTTGCTGTTCGTGTCGCTGCCGCGCCGGCGCAGGGAGGCGGACACCGCACCGCTGACGGCGCTCGCGGTCGTGGAGTCCCGGGAGCCGGCGAAGGCCGAAACGACCGAGGTGCCGGTGCGGTTCGAGCTGTCCGTGGTTCCGGAGGACGCGGCCGCCTTCCGCGTGGTGGTACGGCAGGACGTCCACGTCAGCGAGCTGTCGGACTACCGGCCGCGCGGGGTCGTGGTGGTGGCGTTCCCGCCGGACCGACCGTGGAAGGCACGGATCGTGCGGCGTCCGACGCCGGAGTGGGAGGAGCGGGTGGCCGGGGCGCGGCTCGACTCGGTTCCCGGCCCTGCCCTGGCGAGCGGGCACTCGGGAGGCGCCGGGGGTGGATTCCTCACCCTCGCAGGACTGTTGCTGGGGGCGGCTTCCGTACTGCTGCTGTTCCGGACGGAGTTGTTCGGTACGGGCGGGTCTGCCTCGCCTCCTGCTCCTCGGCCGACGGTGTCCGCCGAGGCATCCACGGACGCCTCCGGATCAGCGACGGTGACCGTCACCGTCACTTCGGCCACGGGAACGGTCGAACTCGGTCCGGGCATGTCCGTGCTCGACCCCGGTCGATTGCGGTCGGCGGTGGAGTCGTTGACGCGGCGGGAGTCTCAGCGGAAGGCGTTGACCGTCATCGTCCAGGAGGACCGGATCACGATCGTCTACGCCCCGGACGGTATGCGGGCGGCGGGGTTCGATCCGCGGTCACTGCCCTACGGTCGGATACCCGGCCTGGTCGAGGAGGCTCGTGCCGGGACCGTGGGGAGAGGGGCCGGGGCCGGGACAGGAACCGGATCTCCCTCCCGGCTGCCGACCTGGCAGTTGATCGCCCAGGGGGCCGCGGGCGTGCTGAAGCTCGTGGTCACGGACGGCTCGGGTACGGGCGTCCTGGAGGCCGACGGTCAGGGCAAGGTGACCGCACGCGCGGGTCGTTGACCGGTCGTTCGGAGCGGGCGCAGGAGGGGAGCCGGGCGTATGGGGTGGGAAGAGGGTCTGGTGCTGTGGTGCGTCGTTTGGGGTGTGGCGGCCCTGATCGGGTACGGCATGGCGTGGGTCGGGGCGACCTCGCGGCAGCGGACGGTCTGGCTCGCGGGTCGGATCGAGGAGGTGCGCGAGCCTCGCCACGGCGGGTCGCAGGTGGGCGGGGTCTGGGTGGTCGTCTCGTACCGCGACCCGGATTCGGGTCGGCGGGTGACGGTGACGAACGACGGCGAGCGTGGCGAGGCGATCACCTGCGCCTGGCCGGGGCGGAGGATCGGCGTCGGCTACCGGCGGGGGAGACCGCATGCATACCGGTTCTCCACGGCCCCTGACCCGTCGGGCCGGGGGCTGGGATGGCCGACCTTCGCGCTGTTCCTGGTGTACGCGGGGCTGGTGGCCCTCGCCTCCGTGGTCTGGGGCCCGCCCTGGGCGCTGATCGGCTGCGGCGGGCCGGGGGCGGTGTTCGCGGTGGGGCACCTTCCGGCCACGGTTCGCGCCACCAAGCGTCGCGCCGAGAGGTGGGCGGCCGCGGACACCGTGTCGGGGCGGATCGTCGCGGTCCTCACGGACGTCACCATCGACCAGAACGACGGCAGCACCATGACGACGGTCACCCCGGTCGTGTCCTTCACCACCGGTGCCGGTCAGGAGGTCACGGCGCACTGCACCCGGCACGTGCCTGACCCGGCTCACGCGTACGGGCGCGAGGTTCCGGTCTGCTACGACCGCGAGGACCCGGCCGTGTTCACGCTGGACCGGGCGGCCGAGCACCGGTCACAGGGACTGGACGTGGTGTTCAATCTCGCGGTGGCCGTCGTGTTGGTGGCCGCGGCAGTGACGGGGCTGCTGATGCTCTGACGGCCGGGACGCACCGCCGGCCGCGGCGCACCGCCGGCCGCGACGCGCGGTCCGAGTCCGAGAGGGGTCGCGGTGCCAGGACGGCCTCCGCGTGCCGAGAGAGGTTCCCCCTCCCCTGCCGCGACCACCGCCCTCGGTATCGACCTCGCCCTCACGAGGGTCGACTTCGTACCGGTCGGCTCGGCCGTGCCGGGGAGGGGTGTCCGGTCAGTCGGTGGCGGTCTGTTGGGTGAACTCCAGTGTGACGAACTCGTCCGGTCGTAACGGGGCCACGCCGATGTCGAAGGTGAGGATGCCGGCCGGGGTGTCCGCGTCGGTCATGGTGGCGCCCGTTCCGATGCGGACGAAATACGCGTTCTTCGGGCTGTCGCCGGCGAAGGCTCCTTGCTGGAACAGGTGGTGCAGATAGTTCTCGACGGCGGAGCGGACCGCTCGGCGGCTGGTCTCGTCGTCCGGCTCGAACAGGAGGGGCCGGAGGGCCGTCTCGACGTCCCGCCGGATCATCGACAGCAGGCGCGTCACGGGCACGGACCGCCACGTGGGGTCGGAGCCTTCGTCCAGGGTGCGGGCGCCCCGGAGCACCGTGCCCCGGCCGGGGAACTCACGGATCAGGTTGACCGAGCCGGCCCGGGTCTGTTGCGCATCGTCGACCTTCCGGTCCGGGCGCAGGCCCACGGGCAGCGCCGCGTTCGCGGGTGCCTTCCACACGCCCCCTGCTCGGTCGGTGCGGCTCCAGGTTCCCGTGACGGCGCCGACCGGGGGCACCGGGTCGGTGTCCGGGCCCGGTCCGGACAGCCACGGGTGGTAGGCGGCGGCGAACCGTGACTGCTCGGGCGACAGGCCGAGGTCCGCGAAGGCCCGGACGGCCGCTTCCACGTCGTGCCGGCGATCCGCGTGCAGGACGGCCATCGCACCTCGGCCGGCCGCGGCGGCCACGACTTCACGCGCTTGCTCGGCGGCTGCCCCGGGGCCCTGCGTCCAGAGGTCGATCGGGACCAGGATCGCGATGTCGGGGTACGCCCGGGACTCGGCCAGTGTCTCCTTCAGGGTGCGTCCGTGGGTGTTGCCCAGGTAGGCGTAGCCGCCGCCGGCGTCGAAGTGGTGGCGGAGGATCAGCTGGAGAAGGGTCGGCCGGCCCGAGGTGCCCGTGTGGCCGAGGTCCCGGAAGGCGCTGATCACGACGGTTCCCGGTACGTCGCCCGCCGCGATGCCACGCAGGGCACGGGCGTGGACGGGCAGTCGGCCGAGGCCGGGAAGTCCGGAAGCGCGGAGTCCGGAGAGGCGGGGGTCGGAGTCGGTCCCGGAGGTGCCGGTCGGAGCGGGCTCCTGTGGCCCGGTCACGGCGCTGAATCCCGGGCCGAAGTCCGCCAGGAAGAGCGGCACGGCCGTCACGCCGGATGCCACGGACAACGTGGGAGGTGCTTGGTCTGCGTAGGTGTCGGGGCCTTCTGGGAACTGCACCATGGGTCGCTCCGTTCTGACGGGCTGCCCGTCCGGCCGCGCGGTATCGGCCTGTCGGCGGACAGCCATCCGCAGGCTAGGCAGATGCGCACAAAAGGATCCCGGGGCTCTGGCCGAGATCAGTCGGCGCTCGCCGGTACCTGGGGCACCGTGCGACGGGGGCCGTCCGCCGGACCTCCGCCGTCCCCGCAAGTGCCGTGCCGTCGGGGCCCGAAGCCCCTTTCCCGCGCTCCCTGCCCCGTGCTCCACGAAGTCCTTCCGTTCGGGGTGCCGGTCGGCCCGTGCAGGGCCACCGAAGCGATCACCCCAGGGCAAATTGGCCGACTTGCGCGTGTTGTCTGGCCCAGGCGAGGCTGTGACGGGACCGGATCGTTCCCGCGCCGCACGACGGGTGCCGGCTCCGACGGTGATCGCGGGGGCGGAGTCGTGACGCCCGTCCACCCCGCGGTGGGGCGGTCCGTCCCGGTGGTCGGCGACGCCCGGTCCGTACGCGCAGTGGATCTTCTGCCGGAGGATCCGACATCAGCGAGGACACAGCGGCCTCCGCATCGCGGGCCCGGAGCGGGCCGGGGAGAGCATGGGCGGGCCGGGGCGGGCCGGGGCGGGGCCGGAGGGTCGGGTGCGTTGGCCCGAGGACGTCCGGGGGCCAGAATGGGTGATCATGAGTGATCCCACGCGCGCCGGACGGTCCGATACCCCCGCAGGCCCGGGGGGCCGGGGCCCGCGCCCGTACTCCTGGCCGGCGGGCGCCCTGCGCTCACCCGCCCGCACCGCGGAACCACTGCTCGCCCGCGCCCCCAAGGCCTGGCAGCGGCTGCTGCCCCACCTCCTCGCCGCCACCGCCGTGCTGGTGCTGCTGCCCGTCACGATCACCGTCCTGAGCCGGGACTACGGGATGTCCGGGGGCTGGGCCGGCCCCTTGGGCGTGGCCCAGACCGTGCCCTTGCTCCTGGCCACGACCAGGCCGCTGACGGCGTGGTCGCTGGTGCTCGCCGCGGACACCGCGGGGGCCCTCGTCCTCGTCCACGCCGATCACGTCGCCGGACACGGCTGGCCCTGGCCGCCCATGACGATCGTCGGCTACCTGCTCGCCCTGGTCTGTCTCGGCCTGCGCGAGTCCGCCCGGACCCTCGCCGCGGTGGCACTCGCCACCGGTGCGGTCGGGCTGCTGCTGCACGCCGTCCGCCCGGACGGCGTGAGCGACACCGCGCTGCTGCTGTTCGTGCTCGGCGGGGTGGTGCTCGGCGCGGCAGGAGCGTTCCGGGGCTACGACGACGCCCGGCGGCGCATCGCCGAGCAGGAGGACATCAGCGAGGCCGAACGGGCCCGGCGGACCCTCCTGGAGGAACGGGCGAGGATCGCCCGGGAGCTGCACGACGTGGTCGCCCACCACATGTCGGTGATCACGGTGCAGGCCGACTCGGCCCCGTACCGGCTCCCGGGCATGCCCGCGGCGGTACAGGAGGAGTTCCAGGCCATCGCGGGCTCGGCCCGCCAGTCGCTGGGCGAGATGCGCCGTCTCCTCACCGTGCTGCGCGGGGAGGACCGGGACGGGGAACTCGCCCCTCAGCCCGGCCTGGCACGCCTCCAGCAGTTGATCGAGGCCACCGTGGCCGCGGGGCAGCCCGTGGAACTCTCCCTGGCGACCGGGGCCGCCGCAGCGGTTCCGCCCGTCGTGGACCTGTCCGCCTACCGGATCGTGCAAGAGGCCCTCGCGAACGTGGTCCGGCACGCGCCCGGCGCCCCGACCCGCGTCACGGTCAGCACCGACGCGGAGGAACTCCTCGTCCTCATCGTCAACGGACCGGCCCGCGAGGCACCGGTGGCCCTGGAGCACGCGGGCACCGGGCACGGCCTCGTGGGGATGCGCGAGCGCGTACGGTTGACGGACGGAACCCTCGACATCGGGCCGCTCCCCGACGGCGGCTACCGGGTCGCCGCCAGAATGCCCCTGAACCACACTGCTGAGGAACCGAGTTGACCATCCGGGTGATCATCGTCGACGACCAGGCCATGGTACGGGCGGGATTCGCCGCACTCCTGTCGGCGCAGGCCGACATCGATGTGGTGGGCGAGGCCCCGGACGGGCGCGAGGGCGTCCGGCTGGCCCGCACCGCACACCCCGACGTGGTGCTGATGGACGTGCGCATGCCGGAAATGGACGGCCTGACGGCGACCCGCGAGATCTTCACTCCCCCGCCGGGGGTCGTGCACCGGCCGAAGGTGCTCATGCTGACCACCTTCGACATCGACGACTACGTCTACGAAGCCCTGCGCGCGGGGGCCTCCGGGTTCCTCCTCAAGGACGCCCCGCCCGCCGATCTGATCGCGGCCGTCCGTGTGGTCGCCGCGGGTGAGGCGCTCTTGGCGCCCTCGGTCACCCGCCGCCTGATCGCCGACCTCGTCCGGCAGCGCCCGGCCCCGCGCAAGGACCCCGCCCTGCGGCTCAACGGCCTCACCCCGAGGGAGACCGAGGTCTTGGAACTCATCGCCCGCGGGCTGTCCAACCAAGAGATCGCCGGACACCTGGTGCTCGCCGAACAGACGGTGAAGACGCACATCGGCCGCGTCCTCGCCAAGCTCGACCTGCGCGACCGGGCGCAAGCGGTGATCTTCGCCTACGAGACCGGGCTGGTCCGCCCGGGGGACGGCGCCTGACCCGGACGACGACGGACACCTCCCCCCCTCCGTCGTCCCCCGTCCCTTCCCCCGGGTCCGCGTCCTCCGCCACCCCCTACCCAGGTATGACATCGCGGTTGGCTCCCCGGTGTGAGGCGCCTTCGCACACCTTCTTCCTACCTTCCTCCCCGTCACGGTCCGTCAGGAGGAGAGGGGAAGGGGCATGCGCCGCTTCACGAGGATGTTCGCCACCGCCGCACTGGTGCTGGCCACGGTGGCGGGCACCGCGGGATGGGCCGCCGGCGACAGCCAGAACGCCGTCACCGGACCGCCGCCGGGAACGGCCGCCTGGCGGGCCGACACGGCCCGCGGACGCCCCCTGCCCGATCCGGTCGACAGCACGCCCGCCGAACTGGCCCGCTTCTTCGCCGCACTCGACGGCCCCACCCGGGAACGCCTGCTGCGCACCCACCCCCTCGTGGTCGGAAACCTGGACGGCATCCCCCCGCACCTGCGGTACCGGGCCAACCGGGCCGCCGTCCTCGCCACCGGGGAAGCCCGCTACGCCTCACTCGCGGCCCCCGGCCGGCGGATCCTCGCCTTCGACCCGCGGGGCCGCGGCCAGGTCGCCGAGGTCTTCGGGGATCTGGAAGGCGCCGCGCACGTGGCGGTGGTCGTACCCGGATCCGACAACGACGCGAGCCGCCACGACGCCCCCCGGACGCCCGCCACCGGCCCCGCCGGGATGGCACGTGCCCTGCGGGCGGCGGCGGGAGCCGACACCGCCGTCATCGCGTGGGTGGGCTACACCACCCCCGTGGGCGTCGGCGTCGACGCCGCCGGAGGGCGACTCGCCGAAGCCGGAGCGGTGCGACTGGCCCGGTTCACACGCGGCCTCGACGCGGCGGGCGCCCCCGACCCGGCGCTGTTCTGCCACAGCTACGGCTCCGTGGTGTGCGGACTGGCCGCCCGGCACACCGACGCCACCGACGTCGTCGCCCTCGGCTCCCCCGGCATGCGCGCCGACACCGTCGCGGACCTCGGCACCCGGGCCCGTGTCTGGGCCGGCCGGGGCCCCTCGGACTGGATCGCCGACGTCCCGCACGTCCGCTTCGCCGGACTCGGCCACGGGGCCGACCCCATCTCCGCGGACTTCGGCGCACATCCGCTCCCCACCTCCGAAGTCCGCGGCCACACCGGCTACTTCGCTCCCGGCACTCGCACTCTGGCCGCCCTCGCCCGCATCGCGAACGGAAGCACCCGATGAACCGGCGGGCGCTACGGACGAGGATCACCGAACAGGCCGCGCGGATCGACCGCCGCACCCCCGGCCACCGCGACCGCGCCCTCGACGGACTGCGCGCCCTCGCCCTGCTGGCCGTGCCCACCGGGCACTGGCTCCTCGGCGGCCTCACCCGCGACCCCTCCGGCGCCCTGCACAACGCCAGCCCCCTCACCACCTTCGGGCACCTGGCCCCGGCGAGCTGGGTCCTCCAGATGCTCGGCCTCTTCTTCCTCGTCGGTGGCTGCGCCTCGGCCCTTTCCTACCGACGGAGGGCCGGGTCCACGGCGAGCTGGCTGAAGGGACGCCTGGTGCGTCTGGGCCGCCCGGTCCTCGGGGTTACCGTCGTCTGGGCGCTGATCGCACCCCTGCTCCACGTGGCCGGCGTACCCCTGACCACGCTGCGGACGGCGGCGACCCTCGTGGTCCAACCGCTGTGGTTCGTCGGTGTGTACGCGGTGGTCACCGCCCTCACCCCGTACTGCGTGCGCGCCACCCGGAGGCTGGGCGGCTGGGCGGCGGCTCCCCTGATCTGCTGGGTCGCCCTCGTGGACCTGCTGCGGTACGGGCCGGTGGCCGGGGCCGTACCCGGCTGGCTGGCCCTCCTCAACCTCCTGCCGGGCTGGCTCTTCGGCTACCAGCTGGGCGTGTCCTGGGGCGAGGGCCGCATCGGGCGGCGCGGGGCCCGCCTGCTCCTGGTCGGGGGAACGGTGCTGTTCGTCGTGCTGCTCGCGGTCTTCCACTACCCGCCGTCCATGGTCGGGGTGCCGGGTGCGGAGCGCACGAACTCGCATCCGCCGTCGCTGCTGGTCCTGGCCCTGGCCGCCGCCCAGTCCGGAGCCGCGGTGTTGCTGCGCGACCGGCTGGCGCGTTTGCTGGACCGGCCCCTGTGGTGGGCCCCGGTGGTCCTCGTCAACCTCGGTGCCATGACGGTCCTCTGCTGGCACCAGACGGCGATGCTCGCGGCGGCCGTGCCCGGCTCGTTCGCCGGAGCGGTGCCGGGGCTGACCACCGCGCCCGACAGCCCGGGGTGGATCGTGGCGCGCGCCGCGTGGCTGCCGGTGTTCTCCGTCCTGCTGGTGGTGATCGCCCGCCACACCCGTCGGTTCGAGGCCCCGCCGCGAGCGGGCCGCCGCTTCTCGGTGGCACGGAACCTGGTGGCCGGGGTTCTCGCGGCGCTGTTCGCCTCCTTCGCCCTGGGCCTGGCCTGACCCCGCCCTGGGCCTGGCCTGACCGGCCCGACCCGCGACGCCGGCCTCGGCCTCGCTCGCCGGACCCCGCCTCGGCCCGTGACGGTCGGCTCAGGGCCGGCCTGGTGACGGGGCCGAGGTGGGGCGGGACGGCCGCAGCAGGAAGGTCAGGCCCCCGCGTGCCGTGGGGTGGCGGCCCGCCGGGGTGCGGCGTGGTGGGCGGGCGCGGTACTCCGAGCGGCCCGGAGGCGGGACAGCAGGAGGGAAGCCGTGGTGAGAAGGCCGGAGAAGACGGCCAGCAGGAGGAGGCATACCCAGGTCTGCCGGCTGCCCGGGTCGACGCGCGCGGACCAGGCCGCCGCGGCCATCCACAGCAGGACGCCTGCCATGTAGAGGGCGCGGACCCGGCGCAACTGGCGTACGGCCCGCAGGGACATCAGGTGTTCGCTCTTCGGTGCCATGTCGACCCGTGTACCCCGCGGAGCGGCATCCACCGGGCGGATTCTCCGTTCCGGTCCGGAGTTCGGGACCACCGAGGGGTCCAGGGCATCGGGTCCCCGGCGCGCCACGGAGCGTACATTCGGGAGGGGGTGCCCGCCGGAAAGCCGACGGCCGCATCGAGCCGCATCGAACCGCAGGGACCGACGCCACCGGAGGAGACCGCGATGAGCACCGAGGACGACGTCCGCCGACTCGCCACGGCCCTTCCCGAAGTGACCGAGCGCCCTTGCCACGGCACTCCGGCCTTCTACGTCGCGGGCAAGATCTTCGCCCGCCTGCCCGAGCGACCCGGCGTGCTGGTGTGCTGGCGCGAGAGCCTCGAAGACCGAGAAGCCCTCCTGGCGGCCGAGCCGGAGAAGTTCTTCACCACCGACCACTACGAGGGGCACGCCAGCGTCCTGATCCACCTCGACCGCGTGGACACCGGGCACCTGGCCGAGCTCCTGACCGAGGCATGGGACGCGCGGGCCCCCCGAAGGCTTCGAGGAACCGGCGGAATTCCCGAGCGGTGAACAGGTGACGGGCGGCAACCGGTCCTCTTGGACCCGTGACGACCTCCCCATCAACGGCTGATCCCCACGGCGTGGCGCGCGCCTTCGGGCGGCCGGGTCGTCGCACGACCGCCGAGTCGGATCATGCCGGGTGGGGCTGCTGTCGGGCGTGGTCGGGCAGCAGGCTGAGGGTGGTGTGGAGGTGGTGGGCCGCCTGTTCGGCGTCGGCCAGGTCGGCGACGGAGGGCCGGACCGTGCCGAAGGCCCGGACCGGATCCGCCGTCGCAGCTCGCCACTGCAGCACCGGCACCAGCTCGGTGCTCCCCGCGGCCAGGAGCCATGCCAGATGCCCGCGGGCACGCGCCATGGTCAGGGCGAGGACCGCCAGGGCCTCGCGCAGGCACATCAGCCGCTCGCGATCCGGCAACCCCGCCCGGTCCCGCCCGACCTGCGGCCCCATCGCGTCGGCCAGACCCGAAGCGGCCCCGCACGCCAGCCCGGCCTCCTCCTCCGTCACCGCCCACACCCCGCCGCTCACCAGTTCCTCGGCCCGTATCGAAAGGGTCCGCATCCCGGCGTACATCCCGCGGCATGCGGTGCGGCCGGCCTGCGAAGTCTCCCCTGCGGCGTGCCGGGAGCGGACCCCTGACTCGCCCTGTCCCGGTGATCGGGCGGCCCCGGGTCCGTCGGAGTGGTGCCCGACCGACCCGTGGCCGACCGACGGGCGCGGGTGGACAGGGGAATGGTGCGCGGGGATGAACCGGTTCAAGGGTGCCGTCCCGGATCGAAGAAGGGCCCTCCACTTCCGCACGAGCGGGAGGAAGCGCGCGACCCCCTCACGCTATCCCCCGAATGGGCTCCGACCCATTCCCTGAACGAGCGATGCCCGGCCCCCGCCCCGACCCCGTATCCTGTCCCGCCCAACGGGGGCCGGTGACGTCCGCAACGGGTGCGGGGCCGCCCGACCACCCGGTCGAGGGCGCCGCCAGCACCGCGGCGGCAGCCGCCTCGCCGCCGGCGCCGCCATATCGCCGCTGATCCTCGACGATGAGGAAGCCACCGCCGGTGCCCTGCGCACCACGGCCGGCCCGCCGCGTGCCGAGGGATGCGGAGACATCGCGGCGCAGTCGGCCGCGATCCGGCCAACTACCCCGCCGGAACGTTGAGGTGCTCGGGAGCGGCTGGTCTCCTGGGGGCCTCAGCCTTCCGTGGCCGCCACGGCACGGTCCGTCCTGGAGGTCCGATTGCCGTACCGACGCATACGCGCCCTCGCCCGGGGGTTGCGCCGTTCGCCCTGGCTCGTCGCCTTCGCCCTCGGTTCGCTGCTCGTCGGCGTCACCCCCTGGCTCGGTGTGGCGAGCACCGGGCCGGGCGGCAGCGGCCCGGGTCCCCGGTCGGGGGCCGACGCCTTCGGGCAGCAGACGGCGCGGCAGTCGCCGCACCACCGGGTCGCCCCTGCGAACGCGATGGAGCCGTCCGCCCCCCTCCTCGACCGGACCGGGTGGACCGCCGCGGCGAGCGACGAGGAGACCACCGGAGAGGACGGCCGCGCCGCGAACGTCCTCGACGGCAGCGCCGCCACCATCTGGCACAGCAGGTGGACGGGGACCCCGGCCCCGCTGCCGCACACCCTCACCCTCGACATGCACCGCACCGCGGCCGTCTCCGCCCTCGTGTACCGGCCCCGCACCGGCGGGGCCAACGGGCGAGTGGGCGAGTACCGCATCCACCTGAGCGCCGACGGGCAGAACTGGGGGAGCCCGGTCGCCACCGGCACCCTCGCGGACGACGCCTCCCCCAAGACCCTCGGATTCGCCCCGCAGGGCGCCCGGTTCGTCCGGCTCACCGCCGTCACCGAGGCCGGGAACCGCGGCCCGTGGACCTCCGCCGCGGAGCTCGACCTGCTCGGCGATCCCGGCACCCCCGCCGCCACCGTCGACCTGCCCCGCACCGGCTGGACCGCCACGGCGAGCGACGAGGAGACCACCGGAGAGGACGGCCGCGCCGCGAACGTCCTCGACGGTGACGCCGCCACCATCTGGCACAGCAGGTGGTCCGGCACCCCGGCCCCGCTGCCGCACACCGTCACCCTCGACATGCACCGCACCGCGGCCGTCTCCGCCCTCGTGTACCAGCCCCGCACCGGCGGGTCCAACGGGCGCGCGGGCACGTACACCGTCACCACCAGCACCGACGGCACCACCTTCGGCGCACCTGTCGCCGCGGGCACCTGGCGCGACGACGACACCGTGAAGACCGCGACGTTCACCCGTACCGTGGACGCCCGCCACGTCCGCCTGACGGTGACCAGCGAGGCCGGCGGCCGCGGACCCTGGGCCTCCGCCGCGGAGATACGCCTGAGCGGACCGGCCGCCCCGGCCGTGCACGGCTCCTGGGACCGGATCATCGGCTTCCCCCTGGTGCCCGTCGCCACCGCCGTCCTGCCGGGCGACAAGCTCCTCGCCTGGTCGGCGTACGCCGTCGACCGCTTCGGCGGCAGCAGCGGCTACACGCAGACGGCCGTCTTCGACCTCAAGACCGGCCGCGTCACCCAGCGCCGCATCGACAACACCGGCCACGACATGTTCTGCCCGGGGATAGCCATGCTCGCGGACGGCCGGGTCCTCGTCACCGGCGGCAGCAATGCCGAGAAGGCGAGCATCTACGACCCGGCCACCGACGCCTGGTCCACGACCACCCGCATGAACACCGCCCGTGGCTACCAGGCCATGACCCTGCTCTCCACCGGCGAGGCCTTCGTCCTGGGCGGTTCCTGGAGCGGGGCCGCGGGCGACAAGGGCGGCGAGGTCTGGTCCCCGGACACTCGCACGTGGCGCTCTCTCCCCGGCGTCCCCGCCGCCCCGGCCCTGACGGCCGACCCGGCCGGCGCCTACCGGGCCGACAACCACATGTGGCTGTACGGAACTTCAGGTGGCAGGGTGCTCCAGCTCGGGCCCAGCAGGCAGATGAACTGGATCACGACCACGGGCAACGGCAGCATCACCCCGGTCGGGCCCCGCGCCGACAGCCAGGACGCGATGACCGGCAACGCCGTCGCGTACGACATCGGCAAGCTGCTCACCCTCGGCGGCTCCCCCGCCTACGAGAACTCGCCCGCCACGCGGCGCGCGTACACCGTCGCCGTCGAAGGCACCGCGGTCCGGGCCGCGCGTACGGGCGACATGCGCCACCCCCGGGCCTTCGGCAACAGCGTGGTGCTGCCCGACGGGAAGGTCGCCGTCTTCGGCGGGCAGGCGTACCCCGTGCCTTTCAGCGACGCCACATCGGTGCTCACCCCCGAGCTGTGGGACCCGGCGACCGGGACCTTCACCCCGCTGGCCACCATGGCCGTACCGCGCAACTACCACAGCGTCGCGAACCTGTTGCCCGACGGGCGGGTCTTCTCCGGCGGGGGCGGCCTGTGCGGGGACTGCGCCACCAACCACGCCGACGGGGCCGTCTTCACACCGCCGTACCTGCTCGAAGCCGACGGCTCTCCCAGGCCTCGGCCCGTGATCACCGGCGGCGTACCGCCCCGCGCCGCGGCCGGCACCGCGCTGACCCTCACCACCGGGAGCCCGGTCTCCTCCTTCGTCCTGATGCGGGCCGCGGCCGCGACCCACTCCACGGACAACGACCAGCGGCGCGTGCCCCTCGTCTCGGCGCCCGCGGGCACCGGCGCGTACACGGTGTCCCTCCCGGCCGACACGGGAGTGGTCCTGCCGGGCACCTACATGCTCTTCGCCCTGGACGCCCAGGGCGTGCCGAGCATCGCCCGCTTCCTCACCGTCTCCTGACGGTACGGCGGCGACGGCTCGGACGGGGCCCGGTGAAGCCGGGCACCGCGTACCGGAGGCCGTGCAGCGCGCCCCGGGCCCGCGAGACGGGCCCGGGGCAAGGCGTGTCCCACCAAACTTCAGCCGCGGGGGCGGCCGGGACGCCCGGTCCGCATCGTGGACCTGCGCGGATCGGTGCTTCGGGGCGAACTAGTCTGCGCTCCGGGCAGGCCGGCGGCGGTCGTGCCCGGCCCGTTTCTCCAGGAGGATGCGCGTGTTCAAGGTCAACGAGTACTTCGACGGCTCGGTCGCGTCGATCGCGTTCGAGCGGGGCGGGGGCCGTCCGGCGACCGTGGGCGTCATGGCCGCGGGGGAATACGAATTCGGTACGGCCGAGCGGGAGACCATGCACGTCGTCTCGGGCGCGCTGACGGTCCGGCTGCCCGGTGCGGCCGACTGGGAGACCTTCGGCCCCGGTGCCCGCTTCCACGTTCCGGGCGACAGCAGGTTCCGGCTCAGGGTCGAGACCGACACCGCCTACCTCTGCGAGTACGGGGACTGACGGCACGGCCGCCGGCCCTCCCGGCGGCCTCGGCCACCGGGAGGGCCTCGCCTGTATCGGCCGCATCTGCATCCGGCCGCGCCCCGGGGTGCGAAGTACCCCGTGGAGAGTGCACCGGGCGTCGCTCAGGCCCTGCCGGGCGGCGTCGCACGGAAGCAGGTCGACCCGGACGGGAAGGACCGTCATGGAGACTTTCGCCGATATCTGGCCGTTTTTCGCGGTGGGGATCGCCGTGGCCGCGTTCCTGGTCCTGGCGTTCTGGGCCGGGATGCGCGTGATGGACCGCGAGGGACCGCCCCCGGCGCCGGAGGACCACCCCCGGCTGCCCGACGGCGGCCCGGTCCGCGAGGTGCGCGGGGCCCGCGCGTACGTGGACTTCCCCAAGGGGGGACTGGGTCCGCACGAAATGATGGGGTACGGGAACTTCGGGAGCCGTTCCGCGGCCGAGCCCGAGCCCGAGGGGGCCGCGGACCCCGTCCACGAGGAGCCCCGTGCGCTCCGCCCATGGCGCCGGCACCACCTGCGCACCCCCTGACCCGGTCTGATCCGCCCCTCCCCCGGGGCGCGGCGGCCCCGCGCCCCGGGGGAGGCCGTCGGCGTGCTGCCGGCAGCCTCCTCGGCATGCGCCGACACCGCGCACCATCCCCCCTTGACCCGCTCTCGACCCGCCCTTGATCCGCCCTTGACGGGGAAGTCGCTGTAACAGAAACTGTTGCGACAAGGAGGGGTGATGGCGGCAAACAGTCGGTTGACCGTCGCGGCGCACGCGCTGGCCTGGCTGGCGCTCGCGCAGCGCAGCGGCCGGGAGGTACTCACCTCCGAGCAGGTCGCCGCCAGCGTCAACACCAACGCGGTCGTGATCCGACGCAGCCTCGGCGATCTGAAACGGGCCGGCCTGGTGGAGGTCCGCCACGGCGCCGGAGCGGGCTGGAGCCTGGCCCGCGAACCCGAGGCGATCACCCTGCTCGACGTGTACGACGCCGTCGACGCGCAGCCCCCCTTCGGGATGCACCGCTCCGACCCCAATCCGCTGTGCCCGGTCGGCCGGGGCATCCGGCCCGCCCTCGGCGGGGTCTACGACCGGGTCGAGCGCGCCATGCGGCGGGAACTGGCCGGGACCTCCGTCGCCGACGTCCTGCGCGAAACACTCCTCCACTGACCACTGACCACTGACCACTGACCACCGCCCCCTGCACGACCGCGGGGCCGTCCGGCCGCGGGCGCCTCACACGGTCGGCTGTAACAGAAATCGTTCCATCAATCGAGCGGAAGGCGGGACCGGTGCGAACCCACCCGTGCCCAGTCGTCGAACTGCGGCAGTACACCCTGTATCCGGGACGGCGCGACGAGTTGATCGAGCTGTTCGAGAGGAAGTTCGTGGAGTCCCAGGAAGCCGCGGGGGCGACCCTCCTGGGACAGTTCCGCGACATGGACCACCCGGACCGGTTCGTCTGGCTGCGCGGCTTCGAGGACATGCCGCAGCGCGCCGAAGCCCTCCGACGCTTCTACGGCGGGCCGGTCTGGCACGCGCACCGCGAAGCGGCGAACGCGACCATGGCCGACTCCGACGACGTGCTCCTGCTGCGGCCGGTCTCGGCGGACAGCGGCTTCGCGCTGCCGGAGCCCGGCACCCGGCCCGCCCCCGGCGAGCCGGCGCAGCCGCCGTCCCCGCTCGTCCTGGCCACGGTCTGGTACGGCAACCGCCCCTTCGACGCGGAGTCCGCCGAGTTCTTCCGGAGCCGCGTGCGACCCGTACTGGCCGCGGCCGGTGTCGAGCCCTTGTCCTGGCTGCAGACGGAGCACGCCCCGAACACCTTCCCGCAACTGCCGGTGCGCAGCGGCGAAGAGGTCTTCGTGTGGTTCGCCCGCTTCCCCGACGCGGCCCGCGCCGACGTGCGTCTGGAGCGGCTGCGCCAGGCGACGGACTGGCGCGCGCTGCAACCGGAGCTCACACGCCGCTGGGCGGCCAGGCCCCCGCAGCGACTGCGCTTGGCCCCCACTGCCCGGTCGCTGTTGCGCTGACACCCCGCCATGCCGGGGGTGGCGCCGGTGTCGGGCATCCCCGGTTGGACTCGCCTCGGCGGTCCCGCGTAAACATGGATCATGCTCGAAGAGCCGACCGCCCCTGAATCCCCGCTGATACGAAGCCTGCGCACGGCCGTGGCCGCCGCTCCCGGGGACGTACCCCTGCGGCTTCACCTCGTGGACCTGCTGCTGTCCGCCGGCCTGTGCGACGCCGCGGTGACGGAGGCCGCGGCGGTGCTGCAGCACGCTCCGGGGGATGCACAGGCCCGGGAGTTGATGGTGCGAGCGATGGGGATGCCGGCGGGCCCGCCGCCGCGCACGGAGTCGGCTGAACCAGTCGAGCCCGCCGAGCCCGCCGAGCTCTCAGAGCCCGCGGAATCCACCGCTTCGGCAGCGTCCGCAGACGCGGGCGGCACCCCCGCGGCCGCCCCCCAAGAGCTGTCCCCCCGAGCCGGGTTCGACTGGCGGGCGGCCGAGCAGGAGGTCGACGGGATCGTCGAACCTCGCTTCGTCGAACCCCCGCAGAGCGCCTGCGGCGGCGGTGACCCCGGGGGCGCCGAGGCGTGGGAGGTGGCCGCTCCGGGCGCCTTGCGGCTCGCGGACGTCGGCGGGATGCAGGAGGTCAAGGACCGCCTCGAAGCCGCCTTCCTCGCGCCGATGCGCAACCCCGAACTGCGGAAGCTGTACGGCAAGAGCCTGCGGGGTGGGCTCCTCCTCTACGGCCCGCCCGGCTGCGGCAAGACCTTCATCGCCCGCGCCGTCGCGGGCGAACTCGGCGCGGGCTTCCTGTCCGTGTCCCTCAACGACGTCCTCGACATGTGGATCGGCACTTCCGAACGGAACATGCACGAGGTCTTCGAGACCGCCCGCCGCCGGGCGCCCTGCGTGGTCTTCCTCGACGAACTGGACGCGCTCGGCGCCAAGCGCGGCCGTACGCAGCACAGCGGTCTGCGCAACACCGTCAACCAGCTCCTCACCGAGCTCGACGGCATCGATTCCGCCGCCGACGACGGCGTGTTCGTGCTCGCCGCCACCAACGTCCCCTGGGACGTGGACATCGCGCTGCGGCGCCCCGGGCGGCTCGACCGCACCCTGCTCGTCCTGCCCCCCGACGCCGCCGCCCGCGAGGCGATCCTCCGCTACCACCTGCGCGAACGCCCCATCGAGGCGGTCGATGTGAGCCGTCTGGTCAAGGCTACGGACGGTCTCTCGGGCGCGGACCTGGCGCACGTGTGCGAGACGGCGGCCGAGAGCGCGCTGCTCGACTCGGTGCGCACCGGCCGGATCCGCATGATCGGAACGAAGGACCTGCTCGACGCGGCGAGGTCGGTGGTCCCCTCGGCAGAACCGTGGTTCGCGGCGGCGCGGAACGTGGCGATGTTCGCCAACGAGGGCGGCATGTACGACGACCTGGTGACGTACCTGAAGAAGAGGCGGAAGCTGTGACCTTGCACCCGGTGGTGGCGCGCGCCGGCGCGCTGCAGGCGGCGGAGCGGTTCGAGGAGTCCAAGGCGGTGCTGGCCCCGCACCTCGCCGAGGAGCCCGACGACGACTGGGCCTGGCAGATGATGGCCGTCGCCCACGAGCGCCTCGAAGAGTACGGACTCGCGGAGCGGGCGGCCACCGAGATGCTGCGGATCTCACCCGGGCACGTGGGCGGGCTGATCCTGCTGTCCCGGGTGCTGCTCAGCCTCGGCAGGCAGCCGGAGGCCCGAGCGGCGGCGGAGGAGGCCGTCCGCAGGGCGCCCGGCACCTGGACCGCGCACTTCGCGCTGTCCGGCGTACTCGTCGCCTACGCGACGGTCCCGCGCGCCGACCACGAGCGGGCGTACGAGGCGGCGCGCGAGGCCGTGCGCCTGGCCCCGCAGGAGCCCGACGCCCACCAGGCCCTGTGCTTCGCCGCCGTGCGCATCGAGCGCCAGGACCTCGCGAAGCAGGCCCTGGTGGAATGGCTGCGCCTCGATCCGTCCAACGAGACGGCCCGGGCCATGTACTCCGACGCGGTGGCGAGCGGCCCGGACGTCACCGCCGCCGGGGCCGCGGAAATCTACTCCGCGGCCCTGGCCGGCGCGCCGCAGTCCTCGATGCTGCACAGCGGCCTCGACCGGGCCACGTACCGGCTGCTGCGGGGGACGCGCTGGCTCGCGCTGGTCTGTCTCGCGGCCGCGGGGACGATGGTCGACCTCTTCGCCACGGCCAAGGACCCGGTCCTGCGCGAGCTGCCCGTACCGCTCGGCAATCGCCTTTGGGTCCTGGCGGTCATGGCGGCGATCTGGGGCTTCGGCGCGCTGTTGCGCTACCGCCGGATGCGCACCGGGGTGCAGCTCACCATCCGCTCGCTCCTGCGCCGCGGCCGCTGGGCCCGGATCGTGGTGGCACAGGCGGCGCTGACCCTCCTCTGCGCGCTGCTGATATCCCAGGTCCCGTGGACGGAGCGGGGCGTGCCGCAGGTCCTCTTCTTCACCGGCCTGGCCGTATCCCTCTCGACGATGGCGTACGACAGGAGGAAGAGCGGCTGACCGGGTGACCGCCCGCGCCCGCGCGGACGGGGACCGAACGCACGTGTCGACTTCGAAGCGGAGCCTTGGCCGTCGGGAGCGCTCCGGCCTCCAGCCGTTCCGCCTGACCTGCCGGGAGGTCGGCCTCTTCCAGAAGGAGCCGCTCGGCGCCGGGACATGACGGTGGGCCACCCCGCGTCGAGCGGGGTGGCCCACCGTCACATCGCCGCCGGGTCGTGCCCGGGTCGTTCGGCTACCAGCGGTACCAGCGGCCGGAGCTGTTCTTCGGTCGGGCGACGAACCCGACCAGCCACAGGATCAGGACCGCGATCGCGATCCACCAAAGGATCTTCACCGCGAAACCGGCACCGAACAGGATCAGAACGAGAAGCAGGACGAGAAGCAGGGGAACCATGATTATCAACCTCCGATACACCGGATGCCCCGCCCTTCCCCTGCCATGCACATGCCTTTACTTGTTTCTTATCCGCATCTGCGGGCATACGTGTCCACTCGAATCCGGCCTCTGGCCGGAACCAAACGCCTGCCGACCTGGCAGAAAACCGGGGCAGGCGGCGCCCGCCGAGCGCGATGCCTCGCCGGTGTTGACGAGCGGCATGCAAGTCGCGGGGAACCACGGCGTCGGTTGGGCCGGGTACCGCGACCGGGTCGCGGTGAACGGCACCACCGGGGAACTGGCGCGGTGGAAGAACTCGGGCGGCGGAATGCAGGTGAACGGCGGGTACGGGCCCGGCTGGGGTGCCTACCGCGGTCTCGCCCGGCGGGCCGGAGCCTCTGGCGCCGGACCTCCGGACGGAGGATCATCCGGTGGAGAGGGTCGCCGGGCTGCGGCGGCCCGGCCGAGGGCCCTGTACGAGCGGGCCGGGGGAGGCAACGCATGGCCGCCGCGGAACAGCTCGACTGGGCAGCCCTGTTGCGGTTCGATCAGGAGCGGGGTCTGGAAGGCCGCCGGCACGACGCGGAGGCCGCCCGCCTCAGGGGGGACCAGCGGGTCCGGGCCGTCTGCCTCCGGGAGGTCGCCCAGCTGGAGATGCTGCCCCGGCTCTGGGAGTTCGGGGTCCCGCTCACCGAGGAGGAGTACCAGGAGGCGGGGCGGGTCCGGTCGTGGATGACCCATGAGCAGGCGACGGCCCGTCACGAGGCACTGTCCCGGTACCCGTCGCCGGGCTGGAGCCCGGACCCCCACATCCGGTACTTCTGGTCCCCGGACGGCCACCTCTTGTATGTGACAACGGCCCGGGACGACGGTCGGTTCGTCGTGAACCACGGGTTCCTGACGCCCGAATGGGCCGACCGGTTGCGCCGGGAACTTCCGCGGCTGGCCGACCTGGTGACCTTGTACGAGAGGAACCAGGAGGCGGGGCGCGGGCACGAGGGAGCCCCCGCCGGCACACCCCTCGTGGGTGACGGCATGCCGGAGCCGTTGGCGCTGTGGCGGGCTCGTGTGGAGGCGACGCTGCGGCGCAGGGCCACGGAACGGACCGCCGACGCGACGGGATGAGTGGTGCCGATGGAGATGCCGCGAGGCGGTCGGTCCGGAGATCGCCGCGCTGCACGTCTCGCCCGGTGCCGGACCCTTGACGCCGGTGGGGATGGCCGCAGGTTGCGGAGGTACGGGTTCAGGCGCTCGCGTGGCGTGGAGTGACCCCGCGCGGCGGCGCGGCGGGCGGGCTGGCCCGTGGGTGCGGGTGGACCGGAGCGGGGACAGCCAAGGGGAGGTCGAGGCGAGCAGGCCCGCCCGCACCGCGCTGCCGCACTGGTCGGGAACGGAGGGCGACTACGACCGGGCCTGCGGGGTGATGGATCTCGTCGGGGTCCTCGAACTGCCCGACGGAGCCGAGGCGCTCGTCCTCGGGGACGAACCTCTCTCCACTGCCTACCTTCCCGAGCACCGAGTCCTCGTCCGCTGGCACTACGCGGAGAGCGGGGAAGGCGTCGCCGACATCATCCGGACCGGTCTTCCCAACGCCGAGTGGGAGGAAGGACCCGCACTCAGCACCGCCGGCGAGCTTGTCATGTTCGACGCCGCCTACTTCGGCACCGAGGTCGGGACGCTCACGGACAGCACCATCCTCGACCTCTCCGCCGGCCGCTACCGAGTGGACTCGGCAGACATCGAACCGAACAACCTCACGTCCTTTCGCGTTCATCGCTTCGTCGAGTTGGACTGACCAGACGTTCCCAGGACCCTGGGAAGTCACTGCCGAGCGTCAGCGGGACGGAGAGCCTTACTCCGGAGGGCCCCGCCCGCCGGGTGCCGTGGCAGGGCCGGGGCGGCGGCGGTGCCGTGGACGGGGCAGGATGCGGCTTCGGTGATCCCTCCGCAGTCCTTCGCCCGGCACGGGCAGGTCTTGGTCCCCAGGGTGAACCGGCTCGGGTCGGAGAGGGTGTTGTCGTACACGAACAGGCGGTCGCCGCCCAGGGCTCCGGCAGTGGCCGGCTCCTGGTGGACGAACAGGTCGTCGACGTTGCGGCCCGGGTCGAGCGAGCCGCGGTGAACCGTGCGGTAGTCCTTCCAGGTGCGGCCGGAGGGGACCTCCGGAGCCTGCAGCACGGTGGCCGCGGTGCCGCTGGGGATCGCGCCGCGGCCAATGCCCTCGTCGGCGCGGCCGTGCGTGACGAGATTGCCCGCGATGTCGGGGACCAGGATGTCGGAGCGGACATCGCCGGTGGTGTCACCGAAGGCGACGGCGCCGTCCTTCCACGGCACGTAGAAGGCGTACGACCGGGTCGGGGAGGAGTTGCCGGCTCCGTCGAGTACCCGTGCGTAGACGGTGTTGGTGCCCCAGTGGGTGGGCTCGACGCTGACGGAGGCCACGTCGAGCGCGCCGCCGGTGGACGCACAGGAGCGCCAGTGTGTCGGTCGCCCCTGGCGCGGGACGTGATCGTCCGAACACTTCCAGGCGCGCAGGCCCACCACCAGGAGTGATTTGGACGGGATCGGCGACCTGAGCACGTCAGTCGGCCGACGCCCGAGCGGTCGCACCGACATCAGGCGTCCGGGACCGGACCGGCCTGACGGCCACCGCGCGGCGGGACCCCGCCCAAGGGGGCAGGGGCCGCTCCCGGCGCTGGGGGGCGGGTGGTGGCCACCGGGGTCAGGTGGCGATCCGGTTGCCTTCGGTGTCGCAGGGCAGGCGGGATGCCGGCTGGTAGCGGGTGAAGTCGCGCAGGGCCTGGCGTTCGACCTCCGCGATCGCGGTGGGGGCGATGTCGATGATGCCGCCGAAGGGTCGGTCGACGTCACGGATGATCACCAGAGCGGTGGTGAGCAGGCCGGTGATCACCACCAGGGCCAGGATCTGGCCGCGGTTGTTGCGGCGGGGCACGCAGATCCCCAGTGCCGTCACCGTGACGACCAACGTGGCCAGCAGGAACCAGAAGATCGTGCCCGGAATGCTGGACGTCGCCTGGGTCAGGCGTTCCTCGCGCTCGTCGGAACGCTTGTTGTCGGCCGCGACGAGCATCCCGAAGACGGGTTGCCCGGCCACGTCCTTGAAGGACGTGCGGACGTCGGTCGACCACACGCTGGGAGCGGGGGACTTGTCGCCGTCGGCCATCGCCGGCCACTCCTGGACCCGCACGGCGCGGGCGTAGCAGACGGCGTCGGCTTGGACGCGGGCGCGCTCGTCGGCCGGTGCGTACTCGGCGGTCTCCACGAGCTGGTCCAGGGCGCGGGCCTCACCCCGTGAGGCGACCTCGGCCTTGCCGTAGGAGCCGTTGGCGGTGACGAGTACGAAGGAGAGCAGCAGCACGGTCATCGTCAGGAGCGGGCCGACGAGGTCCTTGACCGCCATCCCTTCCTCGTCCTCGACGTCCAGCAGGCGGGGGCGCAACCAGCGGTTCGCCGCGAGACCGGCGAGCAGCGCGACGACGGCGACAATGATCACGAGAGCCAACGGGAAGCCACCTCCGGCAGAGCCTGGTTCCCCGAACCACCGGTCGGGGCGGCCCGATCCTCCCGGTCCGGAGACCGGGCACGGAAGAACGGAAACGATTGCCCACCTCCCCACGGGGGACACGCCCTCGGCCAGGCGGACCACGCCGCCGACATCTCGGCGTGCTCCCAAGGGCAGACCCGGTGGTCCGGCGTTGGTGAGGCGACGGGCTCGGGTCGGCGCAGGTTCGTGGCGCTCGAAGCGGCCGTGGGCTGTGCGAGGCGACTGCGGTCGGCGGGCCCTCGGTGCACCGGCCCGCACGAATCACCGGAGGCTGTTCCGTGCGGCGGTCCCGTTGGACGATCATGGGTGCGTGACGGGGGCGGGGGCGGGGGCGGGAAAGTGGAGCTGATCGGACAGGGGCGGGAGGCGGAGGTCTTCGCCTTGGACGGGAGCCGAGTGCTGCGGCGCTTCCGGGAGGGTCGGGGACCCGCCGGGCAGGAAGCGCGGTTGCTGCGCCGGCTGGACGAGCAGGGATACCCGGTGCCGAAGGTGTACGCGGCGGAGGGATCGGACCTGGTCCTGGAGCGCTTGCACGGACCGACCATGGCTCAGGCCCTGCGCGCACGGCCGTGGCGTGCGCTGGCCTACGGAACGATGCTGGGGCGGCTGCACCGACACCTGCACACCCTCCCCGCCCCGGACTGGCTCCCCCGGCTCCCCGACGGCGGCGACGACCCGCGCGTCCTGCACCTCGACCTCCACCCGGAGAACGTGATCCTCACCGAGCACGGCCCCCGCGTCATCGACTGGACCACCTGCCGCACCGGTCGGCCCGAGACCGACGTCGCCAGGACCCAGGTCATCCTCCGCAGCCTCGTACTGCGCTCCCACGAACGGCTCTTGATGGCCGCCTTCCTCCGGTCCTTGACCCGCAGCTGCGGGGTCGGCTGGCGCACCGACCTGCCCGCGGCAATCCGACGTCGGCTGGCCGACCCCCATCTGCTCGAAACCGAGAGGGACTTGCTCGACGGCCTCCGGCGGCGCCACTCAGGTCGATGTCGCTCAGGAGCCCGGCACCGTCTCAGGCCCGGGCTCGGGTCCGCAGGATCCGCGAGAGCGCCTTCGACCGGTGGCCCGCCGCGACCCGTGGGCCTACTCGCCGACGGTCAGCAGGATGCGCACCGCGTCGGGCAGAGCGCGCGGATCCGGCGCCGTACCGGTCAACGGCATCAGATGACCGAGCGGACACCACCGGCCGGACTCCTGATGATCGACCTCCCAGTCCCTGTCCGCCTGGCCGGCCACGGAACTCGTCGCGTACAGCGGCTCCCGGCAGGAACGGCAATGGAAGAACGAACGATCGTGCACACACACTCCCTTTGAAGGACACGGCACCCGCGCACCGATCGACCGGACGCCACCCGAGACCAACGGGATCCGGTCCCAAATGAAACGATTCATCACCGTACACGTCACGCATGCGTACCGCGGGGTCTGCCGCCGAGCCCCGCCGCGGCAAGCCCTGGAAACCACCCCGGACGCTCGTACAACCTTCCGGCGCCTCGCGTGTCTCACACCGTGAGGCGCACGGGGCGCCTGTTGTTCTCGGAAGGAACCCCTGTGTCTCTGGCACGTCCGACGCGGCGGCGGCTCGCCGGTCTCGTCACCACCGTCCTGGCCGTCACGCTCGGGGCGACGCCCCTGACGTCCCCCGCGCACGCCGAGCCCGCCGCTGCGGCTCCTTCCGGGACCACCGCGGGAAGTGGCGGAACGGCCCTCGCGACCGCCGCCCCCATCCCGTACCCCAAGAAGAGCACGCTCGCCGGGGTCGGGCTGAACGGCTTCCTGACCACCTCCGCCTCCCGCATCTCGGCCTTCCGTGACTTCGCGGGCGGCGTCGGACAGGGGTACGACGGCACGGTGTACCTGCGGTCGACCCCGACCGCCGACTACCTCGTCCACAAGGGCACGTACACGATCACGCAGCGGAACCTGAAGAAGAACGGCGTCTTCCAGGTCGCCGTCGGCTCCCTGCCCGGCGACGCGCGATGGGCGGGCGCCGCGGGTGACGCCCTCTTCACGACCCTCACCACCGAGGCCGGCACGGTACTCCGCAAGCACGTGGACGGAGCCGCCGTAGTGCCCGTCACGGGTCTGCCCACCGACGCCGGCGCCGTCACCGTCACCCCCGCCACGACCGCCCACGCCCTCGTCTCCTTCACCCAGTCGTCGGTGAGCCGTTGGGGCCTGCTCGACCTGGCCGCCGGCACCTTCAGCCCCGGCACCGGGGCCCTTCCGCACGCGGTCTCCGAGACCCGCACCGCCTGGTCCGACGCGACGCCCACAAGTCGGGCCCCCCGGGTCTTCGTCGCCGACCGTGCCACCGGCACCGTGCACGAGGCCCCGGTACCCACCACTCCCGCCTCCGGCCTCCTCCAGGTCGGCCTGGTCGGCGACTGGGTCGTGTACGGGCAGAAGGGCGCCATGAGCCTCGCCTACGCCGGCCCCCACCACGCGATCACCGCCCACAACGTGGTCACCGGTGCCACGGTGAAGATCCTCGACCACGCCTACGAACTCGTCTCGACCCCCGACGGCGGCCTCTACGCGCGCGGGGGCCTCCTCGGCAGCGGCGAGGGCCTGTACCGGCTCACGGCCACGGGCGACACCCTGGGCGCGACACTCGTCGCGGCGACCGGCGAACCCACCGAGGTCACCCTCACGTCCACCCGCGTGCCCCCGGCGGAGCTGGACCTCGACCGCACCACCGGATTCACCTTCACCTGGACGCCGTCCCGCGCGCTGAACGACCCGCGGCTCGTCCTCCGCCACGTGCGCACCGGCAGGACCGAGACCTTGACCGCCCCGGTCGGAAGCGGCGACCCGATGTTCAGCTGGGAGGACGTCGACCGGCACGAGGCCGTCCCCAACGGCGAATACACCTGGGAGCTGACCGCCCCACCGGCCAACGGCATCGGCCCCACCGCCACCGCCCGCGGCACCTTCAAGGTCGTCCGCACGACGCAGCCGCACGACTTCACCGACAACGGCAGCCCCGACCTGCTCACCCGCGACTCCGCGGGCCGGCTGTGGCGCACCGACCTCTTCTACCGTCCCGTCGACCCGGGCCGCGGCATCGACGAAGTCGGACCGCAGGCGCTCATCGGCGCCGGCTGGGGCGTCTACGACCGCGTCGAGGCGGCCGGCCACCTCGGCGGCACCCCCGTCGGCGACCTCCTCGCCCGCGACAAGTCCGGAGTCCTCTGGCTGTACGAGGGCAAGGGCACCGGTGCCTTCGGGACCCGAGTGCGGATCGGCGGCGGCTGGCAGGTCTACGACCGGATCACCTCGGGCAGTGACCTGACCGGCGACGGCCGCGCGGACGCCCTCGCCGTCGACAAGTCCGGCGTGCTGTGGCTCTACACCGGCACCGGCACCACCACGAAGCCGTTCCTGCCCCGCAAGAAGATCGGCACGAGCTGGGGCATCTACAACGACATCACGGCGGTCGGGAACATCGCGGGCGCCGCCGCGGGCGACCTGGTGGCCCGCGACAAGGACGGCGTCCTCTGGCTCTACCTGGGCAAGGGCGACGGCACCTTCGCCGCTCGCACGAAGGTCGGCGGCGGTTGGAACGCTTTCCGCCCCCTGATCGCCGCCGGCGACGTGGACGGCGACGGCCGTCCCGACCTCATCGCCCCCGGCAAGTCCGCCCGGTCGACCAAGCTCTACAAGAGCACCGGCAACGCGAAGGCCCCCTTCGCCCCGGCGGAGTCGGCCCTCCTGCCCCTGTCGGACCACACCCCCACCGACCTCCTCCGCTGACACACCGAGGTCCATCGGAGGGGGAGGCGGGCCCGCCTCCCCCTCCGACCGACGCCACGAACACCCCCTTGACTCCCCCTCTCGATCACAGGTCTTGGGGGTGGCCGCCCGGAGGAGCGCGGGCCCGGTGACACCCGCCCGGAGCCTGACGTTCTGGTCGCGGGCGAGTTCGCGCCTACCACTGGTCACATGAACGACTTCGACACAGATACCCCGGAGACCGTGGGGTGGGAGCTCATCGGTTGGGACGGCGACGAGGACGCCGCTCATGTCACCGGCCTCACCCGCGCGGAGACCTGAGGATCAGGGACCTGTTCCCCGACCGGGACGACGAATTCCTTGACACCGCGGCATACGAGGTACCACCCGCGCTGTACTCCGCCATGCGCAGCGCCATCCCGCACCTGGAGTTCCGTGCGGGGCTGGAATACCAAGTCGGCGGATTCAGCCTGTCCAGCTGAACTCCGGAAACGAGCCACGGAGCGCAACGACGAGGGTGTCCACGGCCTCACAGCGCGGCCATGCCGCCGCCGAGCGTGCCGATGGTGCGGCGGTGCGGACCGCGGAGGAGCGGTGGGGCCCCGCGCCGGGGGGGGGGCCGGGGCCGGGCTGCCCCCGGCCCCCAACTACCCCCCCGTGGGGGGTGGGGACCCCCCGCGGTGGTGGGAGG
>NZ_JBEOSD010000066.1:0-40539 GCF_040302735.1 Streptomyces sp. NPDC097619
CGGTCACCGGGGACACCGCGTGGCTCCAGGCCATGCTGGACGCGGAGGCGGCGCTGGCGCGAGTCCAGGCCGGGCCCGACGGGTGCGGCGGGCCTCGCCGCCCGCGGACTCGCCCTCGGCACGGGTGCCGCGCGGGGCGCCGGAGCGGGTGCCCTGGGCGTTCTCGGTGCGGGCGGCGCGGGGGGCGCCGGAGCGGGCACCGCGGGAGCCGTTGCCGCGGGAGCGGGCCGGGCGGGCCGGGGCGGCCTGCTGCGGGACCTCGATGACCACCGGCACGCCGGAGGGCTCGCGGGCCCCGGTCAGGCGGGCCAGCTCCTCGTCGGAGGACTTCACCTGGGCGCTGCGCGGGGAGATCCCGGCGTCCGACATCAGACGGCCGACCTCGCGCTTCTGCTCGGGGAGGACCAGGGTGACCACGGAGCCGGACTCGCCGGCACGGGCGGTGCGGCCGCCGCGGTGCAGGTAGTCCTTGTGGTCGGTGGGCGGGTCCACGTTGACCACGAGGTCGAGGTCGTCGATGTGGATGCCGCGGGCCGCGACGTTGGTCGCGATCAGCGCGGTGACCTGGCCGTTCTTGAACTGGTCCAGGGTGCGGTTGCGCTGCGGCTGGGAACGGCCGCCGTGCAGGCCGGAGGCCCGGACGCCGCTGGCCAGCAGGCGCTTGACCAGGCGGTCCACGGAGCGCTTGGTGTCCAGGAACATGATCACGCGGCCGTCGCGGGCGGCGATGCGCGCGGTGACGGCCTTCTTGTCGGTCTCGTCCTGGACGTAGAGCACGTGGTGCTCCATGGTGACCACCGCGCCCGCGGAGGGGTCCACGGAGTGCGTGACGGGGTCCGTCAGGAACTGCTTGACCAGCTTGTCGACGTTCTTGTCGAGGGTGGCCGAGAACAGCAGCCGCTGGCCGCCGGGCTGCACCTGCTTGATGAGGGCCGTGACCTGGGGCAGGAAGCCCATGTCGGTCATCTGGTCGGCCTCGTCGAGGACGGTGATGGCGACCTGGTCGAGGGAGACGTCACCGCGGTCGATGAGGTCCTTCAGGCGACCGGGGGTGGCCACGAGGACCTCGGCGCCGCGACCGAGCGCGTTGGACTGGCGGTTGATCGACATGCCGCCGACCACGGTGGCGATGCGCAGGTGGACCGCGGTCGCGTACGGGGTGAGGGCGTCGGTGACCTGCTGGGCCAGCTCGCGGGTCGGGACGAGGACCAGGGCCAGCGGGGCGCGGCCCTCGGCGCGGCGGCCGGCGGTACGGGCCAGCAGGGCGAGGCCGAAGGCGAGGGTCTTGCCGGAGCCGGTGCGCCCGCGGCCGAGGAGGTCGCGGCCCGCGAGGGAGTTCGGCAGGGTGGCGGCCTGGATCGGGAAGGGCTCGGTGACGCCCTGCGCGGTCAGCGTCTTCAGGAGCGCGGCCGGCATGTCGAGGTCGGCGAACGCGGCGACCGGCGGCAGCGCCGGGGTGAGGGTCTCCGGCATGGTGAATTCCTGCGGCCGCGCCACGGCCTTGGGGCGGCCCGCGGCGGCCTTGGGACGCCCGGCGGAGGCGCCGCGGCCACGGGCCGGGCGGCGCTGAGCGCGGGCGGGGGTGGAGCTGGACATGCGGGACGCCCTCCTGGAACCGGCGGTAGAGACGGGACAGCGCACGGCCGGGGCCCGCACCGTGTGGTGCGGACCCCGGCCGGGCCTGAAACAGATCAGGCGGGGAGGATGTTCTCCGCCTGCGGGCCCTTCTGGCCCTGGGTGACGTCGAAGGTCACGCGCTGGCCCTCGGTGAGCTCACGGAAGCCCTGGGTGGCGATGTTCGAGTAGTGGGCGAAGACGTCCGGGCCGCCGCCGTCCTGCTCGATGAAGCCGAAGCCCTTTTCCGAGTTGAACCACTTCACGGTGCCGTTGGCCATGTGAATCTCCTGAATAGGTGAGGGGCCCCATCCGGAGATGCCGGGAAAACAAATGATGCGCCTGAAGGAACATTCCCGTCAGGCGCACATAAAGTTCATGGGTACCACAACTGCAACTCGACAAAGCTAGCACACGGCTCCGCCGGCGGCTCGTCGAAGGGGACGCCGGCCGGGCGCGGCCCGCGTCGGGACCCCGGCGCGGGCCGGCGCCGGGGCCGCGCGGGCGGGCGCCTCAGAGCCGTTCGATGATCGTCACGTTGGCCTGGCCACCGCCCTCGCACATGGTCTGGAGCCCGTAGCGGCCGCCGGTGCGCTCCAGCTCGTGCAGGAGGGTGGTCATCAGGCGGACCCCGGTGGCCCCCAACGGATGTCCGAGGGCGATGGCGCCGCCGTTGACGTTGACGCGGTCCGGATCGGCGCCGGTCTCCTTCAGCCAGGCGAGGACCACCGGGGCGAAGGCCTCGTTGATCTCGACCAGGTCGACGGCGTCGAGGGTGAGGCCGGTCTTCTTCAGGGCGTGGGCGGTGGCCGGGATGGGGGCGGAGAGCATCCGGATGGGGTCCTCGCCGCGGACCGACAGGTGGTGGATCCGGGCCCGGGGAGTGAGGCCGTGTTCGCGGACGGCCCGTTCGGAGGCGAGGAGCATGGCGGCGGCCCCGTCGGACACCTGAGAGGAGACGGCGGCGGTGATGGTGCCGCCCTCGACCACGGGCCGGAGGGCGGCCATCTTCGCGGCGGTGGTGTCCCGGCGGGGCCCCTCGTCCCGGGTGACGGACCCGTACGGGACGGTCTCGCGGTCGAAGCGGCCCTCGTCGAAGGCGCGGACGGCCCGGCGGTGCGAGCGGAGGGCGTACTCCTCCATGTCCGCGCGGGTGATGCCCCACTTGCGGGCGATCAGTTCGGCGCCGTGGAACTGGTTGACGGGGGCGTCGCCGTAGCGGGCCCGCCAGCCTTCGGAGCCGAGGTACGGGCCCTCGGTGAGGCCGAGGGGTTCGGCGGCCTGCCGGGAGGCGAAGGCGATGGGGATCATCGACATGTTCTGGGTGCCGCCCGCGACCACCAGGTCCTGGGTGCCGGAGAGCACGCCCTGCGCGGCGAAGTGCACGGCCTGCTGGGAGGAGCCGCACTGGCGGTCCACGGTGACCCCGGGGACCTCCTCGGGGAGCCCGGCGGCCAGCCAGGCGGTCCGCGCGATGTCCCCGGCCTGCGGGCCGACGGTGTCCAGGCAGCCGAAGACCACGTCCTCCACGGCGGCCGGGTCGACGTCCGCGCGCGCGACGAGGGCCTTCAGGACGTGGGCGCCGAGGTCGGCCGGGTGCGCCCCGGCGAGTCCTCCCCCGCGGCGGCCCACCGGGGTGCGGACCGCTTCGACGATGAATGCCTCGGGCATGACGGCTCCTTGGTGGGGTCAGGTGCGGAGGGCGATCCCGTCCAGCACCATCGACAGGTACTGCCGGGCGATCTCCTCCGGGCTGTGGTGGCCGCCGGGCCGGTACCAGGAGGCCGCGACCCAGACGGTGTCGCGGACGAACCGGTAGGTGAGGCGGATGTCCAGGTCGGCCCGGAAGACCTTGGCGGCGACCCCCCGCTCCAGCGTGCCCAGCCATGCCTTCTCGAACTTCTGCTGGGAGTCGGCGAGGTAGTGGAAGCGCGGCTGCGCGGAGAGGTGCCGGGATTCCTTCTGGTAGATCGCGACGGCGGCGCGGTGCCGGTCGATCTCCCGGAAGGACTCGGTGACGAGGGCCTCGATGGTCTCCCGTGGGCCGAGCCCGGCGGCGAGCACGGCGTCGTAGCCGGCCCACAGCTCGTCCAGGAAGGCGGAGAGGATCTCGTCGAGCATCGATTCCTTGGAATCGAAGTGGTAGTAGAGGCTGCCGGCGAGCATGCCGGCCTCGTCGGCGATCTTGCGGACGGTGGTGGCGTTGTAGCCCTGGGCGGCGAACACCTCGGCGGCGAGGGCGAGGAGTTCGCGGCGGCGCTCGGGCGAGGGGGTCACCTGGGGCTTCTTCTTCGTTGGCACCCGCCCATTGTCGGTGCTCGCCTCAGGCCCGCTGGCTGCTGACGGACACCGTCTCGCCGGTCATGTAGGAGGAGTAGTCACCGGCCAGGAAGACGATGACGTTGGCCACCTCCCAGGGTTCGGCGTACCGGCCGAAGGCCTCCCGGGCGGTCAGTTCGGCGAGCAGTTCCTCGCTGGTGACCTTGGCCAGGTGCGGGTGCATGGCCAGGCTGGGGGCGACGGCGTTGACCCGGACCCCGAAGGCCGCCGCCTCCAGGGCCGCGCAGCGTGTCAGGGCCATCACCCCGGCCTTGGCGGCGGCGTAGTGGGCCTGGCCGGTCTGGGCTCGCCAGCCCACCACCGAGGCGTTGTTGACGACGACCCCGCCGTGCCCGGCGTCCCGCAGGTGGCGCAGGGCGGCCCGGGTGCAGCGGAAGGTGCCGCCGAGGGTGACGTCGAGGACCTTGTCCCACTGCTCGTCGGTCATGTCGACCAGGTCGGCGGTGCCGCCGAGACCGGCGTTGTTGACGACGACGTCCAGCCGTCCGTAGGTCCGGTCCGCGTGCGCGAACAGGGCCCGCACCTGGGTCTCGTCGGTGACGTCGCAGGGCAGGGAGGTGACCCGGTCGGGTCCGAACTCGGCGGCGAGCTGCTCCTCGGTCTCCTTCAGGCGGCGGGCGTGGGCGTCCCCGAGGACGACGCGGGCGCCCTCCTCCAGGAAGCGGCGGGCGGTCGCGCCGCCGATGCCGGCGCCGGCGGCGGCCGTGATCAGAGCGGTGCGGCCGTCGAGCAGGGCGTGCCCGGTGACGTACGCCGGTGCGCTCATGCCGGTGCCTCCTGGGGTCGGCGGTGGATCGGAGGGTGCGGGTGGGGAGGGGCGGCGGGCCGGGCGGTGGCGTCTCCCCGTTCCTCGACGGTGCTCGTGCCGGTACGTTAACCTACCAAACACTTGTTAGGGAAGGTTCGGACCACCGCGGGCCCCGGCCCCCCGGGCGGCCCGACGCGCCGGACGGCCCCGCCGCCCGGCGCCGTCCGAAGGAGACGACTGCCCGATGGAGCTCACGCACTCCCCCGCCACCGAGGCCCTGCGGGCCGAGGCCCGCGCCTGGCTGCGGGACCACGTGCCCGCGGAGCCGCTGCCCTCCCTGGAGACCCGGGAGGGCTTCGCCGCGCACCGGGAGTGGGAGGCCCGGCTCGCCGCGGACCGCTGGGCGACGGTGTCCTGGCCGGCCCGGTACGGGGGCCGGGACGCGGACCTGTACGCCTGGCTCGCCTTCGAGGAGGAGTACTGGGCGGCGGGCGCCCCCGGCCGGGTCTCGCAGAACGGCATCAGCCTGCTCGCCCCGACCCTCTTCGCCCACGGGACGCCGGAGCAGCGGGACCGGGTGCTGCCGGACATGGCCGCCGGACGGACCGTCTGGGCGCAGGCGTGGTCGGAGCCGGAGGCCGGATCGGACCTGGCGGCGCTGCGGTCCCGGGCGGTGCGCACCAGCGGCGGCTGGCTGCTGTCGGGACAGAAGACCTGGTCCTCGCGGGCCGCCTTCGCCGACCGGGCCTTCGGGCTGTTCCGGTCCGACCCGGGCGCGGACCGGCCGCACCGGGGCCTGACCTATCTGATGTTCGACCTGCGGGCACCGGGCGTGACGGTCCGGCCGATCGGACGGCTGGACGGCAAACCGGCCTTCGCGGAGCTGTTCCTGGACGAGGTGTTCGTCCCCGACGAGGACGTGATCGGCGAGCCCGGCCAGGGCTGGCGGATCGCGATGGCCGCCACCGGCGACGAGCGGGGTCTCACCCTGCGGTCCCCCGGCCGCTTCCTCGCCTCCGCGGACCGGCTCGCGGCGCTGTGGCGGAGCACGGCGGACGGGGCGGAGGGCGGTGCCGGGGTGGATCCGGCGCTGCGGGACCGGGTCGCGGACGCCCTCGTCGGGGCGCGGGCCTACCAGCTCTTCACCTGGAGCGCCGCCGCGCGGATCGCCGAGGGCGGCACCCTGGGCGCCGAGTCCAGCCTCAACAAGGTCTTCTGGTCCGAGTACGACCTCGCCCTCCACGAGACCGCCCTGGACCTGCTGGGGCCGGAGGCCGAGCGGGCCGACGGGGAATGGGCCGAGCCGTGGGTCTTCTCCCTGGCCGGGCCGGTGTACGCGGGCACCAACGAGATCCAGCGCGACATCATCGCCGAGCGGCTGCTCGGCCTGCCGAAGGGACGCCGCTGATGCGCCTGCTGCCCACCGCCGAGCAGGCGGCCTTCGCCGCCTCCCTGGACTCCCTGCTGGCCGCGTCCGACGTGCCGGGGGCGGTCCGGGCCCGGGCCGCCGGGGATCCGGCCCCCTCCGCCGCCCTGGCGGCCCGGCTGGCGGAGGCCGGGGTGCCCGCGCTCGCCGTGCCCGAGGCCCACGACGGGCTGGGCCCGCTCCCCACGGCGGCCGTGGTGGCCTTCACCGAGCTGGGCCGGCACGCGGTGCCCGGCCCGTGGGTGGAGGGCGCGGCCGCGGCGGTGCTGCTGGCCGGGGCCGGGGAGGAGGCCCTCGCGAAGCGGTTCCTGCCGGGGCTGGCCGGGGGCACCGCGCCGGCCACCCTGACCCTGCCCGGCGCTGGCCCCTACGCCCCGGACGCCGACACCGTCCGGCACTGCTTCACCGTGTCCGCCGCCGGTGAGCTGCGGCTGTCCCCCGGGCACGGCGACCCGCTGCCCTCCCTCGACCCGGCCCGACGGCTCTTCCGTCCCGACCCTGGCGGGGAACTCCTCGCGGACGGGCCCCGGGTGCTCGCCGCCGCCGCGGACGCCGCCCTCTGGGCCCGGCTGCTCACCGCCGCCCAGTGCGTGGGACTCGCCGAGGCCCTGCTCGCGCGGACCGTGGCGTACGTGCGGGAGCGGCGGCAGTTCGGCGTGCCGATCGGCTCCTTCCAGGCTGTCAAGCACCGGCTGGCGGACACCCTGATCGCGATCGAGTTCGCGAGGCCGCTGGTGTGGGGGGCGGCGGTGACCCTGGACCCGCGGGACGTGGCCGCCGCGAAGCTGGCGGCGGGCGGGGCCGCCCACGGAGCGGCGGCGACCGCCCTGCAGTCGCACGGGGCGATCGGCTACACCGAGGAGTTGGCGCTGTCGCTGTGGCTCCGCAAGGCGAGGCCCTTGCGCGAGGCGTGGGGCGGGCCCGGGGCGTGCCGGGCGGCCGTGCTGGCCTGACCGGACCGACCGCCGCGCGGGACCCGCACCCCGACCGCCCGCGCACGACGCGCCGGGTCGGGCCGGGCCGGGCCGGATCGGATCGGGCCACGGCCGGACGGCCGGACCGGCACACCGGCCCGGCCCGGCCCGGCGATTGGGCACCGTTCGGCAGCGGCACCGCGCCACGATGGGAGGCATGACGAACCCTTTCCGCGCCCGCTCGTTCGATTCCGCCGCCGCCCGGTACGCCACGCACCGGCCGAGCTACCCCGACGCCCTGTTCAGCACGCTGGAGTCGCTGACGGGGCACCCGCTCCGCGACGCGGACGTCGCGGACGTCGGAGCCGGCACCGGTATCGCGACGGCCCTGTTGCACGCCCGGGGCGCCCGGGTCCTCGGGGTGGAACCCGGACCGGGCATGGGGGCGGAGTTCCGCCGCCGGCTGCCCGGCGTCCCCCTGGTCCGCGGCGACGGCAACCGGCTCCCCCTGGCCTCCGGCTCCCTGGACCTGATCACGTACGCCCAGTCCTTCCACTGGACCGACCCGGCCCGGTCCGTCCCCGAGGCGCTGCGCGTCCTGCGACCGGGCGGGGCGCTGGCCCTGTTCTGGAACGAGCCGGACGTGTCCGTGCCCTGGACCGCCGCCCAGGACGCCCGGCTGCGCGCCCGGTTCGGGGACGGCTGGTACGCCTCGGACCACACCCTGCCGGACACCGGGACGGCATTCACCGACCGCTGGATCCGCTGGTCCCGGCGCATCAGCGTCGCGGACCACCTGGCGAAGCTGTCCACGCACTCGCTGTTCCTCGTCCCCGACCAGGAGGGCACCGCGGACTTCCTGGAGTCCGAACGGAGCGTCCTGGAGCGGGAGTTCCCGGACGGCTTCCTCGAAGAGCGGTACGTGGTCACGCTCCGGCTCGCCGTACGGTGAACGGATGACCGGCACCGCGCCCACCGACGGCGCCCCCACCGACCCCACTGCCCCGGACTGCTACACCTGCGCCCAGGAGGCCCGGTACCCGGAGCTGCCGCCCCGCGAGCGGATCGCCCTCGACGCCCACTGGCGGGTGGCGCACGCCGTGGGGACAGCCCTGCCCGGGTGGGTGGTGCTGGTGCCGCGCCGCCACGTGACGGCCGTGCACGAGCTGACCGACGCGGAGGCGGCCGCCCTGGGGCACTGGCAGGTGCGGCTGTCCCGGGCGCTGCGCGCGGAGACGGGCTGCGCGAAGACGTACGTGGTGCAGTTCGCCGAGGCCGAGGGCTTCTCGCACGTCCACTTCCACCTGGTGCCCCGGATGCCGGACCAGCCCGCCGAGTACCGGGGCCCGGCCGTCTTCGGGCTGCTGCGCCGTCCGGCGGAGGAGCGGGTCACGGACGTCGCGGCGGACGCGCTGGCCGGTCGGCTCGGCGCCCGCCTCGCCGCGGACGGCCCGGCGGCTCCGGGCGGGGCCGCCGGTCAGAGCAGCGGATCGTAATAGCTGGGGTCCTCCGTGGGCGGGGCGTGCTCGATGTCGCGGTAGCGGCGGGACCACAGGTGCCAGGCCCTGCTGCCCGCCACCCAGTGGGACATCGCGTCCAGGCAGCGCTCCAGGTAGGCGGTGGAGACCGGGGACTCGGCCAGGGCCCGCCGCGCCGCCAGGTAGTCCTGGGTGCGGACCGCCACCAGTCCGGCGGCCCGTTCCGCCGCCTCCGGCCAGCTCAGGGCGTGCGCGTGGCGGAGCACGGCCACGATGTTGTTCATGTCCCCGCGCGCGTACTCCTTGTTGAAGGAGACGATGTCGTTGGTCCAGCAGATGACGTCGGCGGCGGCCTCCCGCACGGCCCGGCACAGGGCGTGCCCGGCCACCGGCTCCGGCAGGCTCTCGCCCTGCGCCGCCTCGATCATGTCCCAGCAGGCGTCGGAGGCGCCGACCACCCGCCGGAAGGGCAGGTACTCCTCGAAGGAGGGCGGCGTCCCGAACCGGCGCTGGGACAACTCGGTGCCGTACACGGCCACGTAGGAGCACAGGTTGGCGGTGAACCGCTCCCGCCAGCCGACGCTCATCTGGCGGGCGGTACGCGGCCACATGTCGGCGAGGGCGGCGGTCAGCGGGTTCGAGGGGCGGACCGGGGGCGGCCGCAGGTCGGGGGTGAGCACGGCCCGGACCTCGGCGAGCACCCCGCCCACGAGGGCGCCGCGGTCCTGGGGGCGGCCCGCTTCGTCGAACTCGTCGTCGAAGACGAAGAACCAGGCCGCCCACTCCGCGCGCAGCTCGATGTCGCAGGCGGTGGGCGAGGTGCGGGCCGCGAACAGGCCGTACCCGGCCCGGTCGAAGCGCTCCTCCGAAGCGCTGGTGTTCACCAACCCGAACCTGCGCCCGTAGTAGCGGACGTGGGCCTCGGCCAGCTCGGCCGCCGGATGGACCAGCGCGGGGAACGGGCAGGGGATCGGCGGCAGGTGCGGCAGGACGGACCGGCCCTCGTACTCCATGGCGTGCCCCCCCCGGTTCGCTCGCTGCACCCAGTCATACCCGGCGGGACGGGGGCCCGTAACCCGGAGCGCGGGCCACCGCTCGGCCGGGCCCGCCGGACGGGCCGGTCGCACGCGCCCGGCCGGCCGGTGGTCGTCGGGGGGCGGTCGGCGGACCGTCGGCGGCCGGTCGGCGCGGCCGGTCAGCGCGTGGTCATGCCCCCGTCCACGGTGAACTCGGCGCCGGTGATGTAGGAGGCGGCGTCCGAGCAGAGGAACACCACCAGCCCGCCGACCTCCTCGGGGCGGCCGACCCGGCCCAGCGGTACGTGCGACCAGTCCCGGTTCCCGCGCCCGGTGACGACCGCCGTCATCGGCGTGTCGATGGCCCCGGGATGGACGGAGTTGACCCGGATCCCGGACCCGGCGAGGTCGAGGGCGGCGGAGCGGGTCAGCCCGCGCAGTCCGAACTTGGCGGAGCCGTAGGCCGCGTGGCCGGGGATCCCGACGAGTCCGGCGGTGGAGGAGATGTTGACGACCGAGCCGCCGCCCGCGGCCCGCAGCGTCGGAGCCACCGCGCGGATCCCCAGGAAGGGGCCCAACAGGTTGACTCGGAGCAGGAGTTCGAAGTTCTCCTCCGTCTCGCGCTCCACCGGGGCGGTGCGCCACAGGGCCGCGTTGTTGACGAGGGCGTCCAGACGACCGAAGGTGCCGAGCGCGGTCCGGACGACGGCCTCCCAGCCCTCGGCGCGGGACACGTCGTGGGCCACGAAGGCCCCCTGCTCCCCCAGTCCGGCGGCCACCGCGCGGCCCTCCTCCTCCCGCAGGTCCGTGACCAGCACCCGGGCCCCGGCCTCGGCGCAGAGCCGGGCCTCCACCGCCCCCTGCCCACGGGCCGCCCCGGTGATGACCACCACCTTGCCGTCGAGGACTCCGGGGGCGGAGGGGGTGGCGGCGAGCGGGCCGGGCGCCGGTCCCGGGGCGGGTTCCGGGGCGGATTCCGGGACGGGTTCCTGTTCGGGAACCGGCTGCGGGACGAAACGGCGGTGCGGGTGCGGATCTCCGGTTCGGGGGCGTGAGTCGCGGTGCGGGTCCGGTTGCACGGTGGGGCCTCCGCTCGGCTCGGCAGGGCGACGGGCCGGCCGGGACCGGGGCGCGCGAGGGGCAGGCGCTCCGGTATGCCGATCCGACACAGGTCCGGTCCGGCCCAGGTGTAGCAGTCGGATCCTGACGGAGGAAGGGGCACGGGGCGGGTCCGACCGTAGACTGCGGCCCGTGGCGGACAGGGCGGAAGACGCGGCGGCGGCTGACACGGCGGAGAACGCGGGAAGGGCCCCGTCGGGAGGCTCGACCGAGGGCCCGGGCGGGGGCACGGCCGAGGGCGCGGGCGGCGGACGCCCGCTCCCCGCGACGGGCTGGGCCGTCCTCGGACTGCTCTCCTTCGGGGAGGAACTCTCCGGCTACGACCTGAAGAAGTGGTCCGACGCCTCCCTCGGCTTCTTCTACTGGAGCCCCTCCTTCAGCCAGATCTACGGGGAGCTCAAGCGCCTGGAGGCCGCGGGCTACGCCTCCTCACGGCTGGTGGCCCCCGAGGCGGGCAGCCGGGACAAGCGGGTCTACCGGATCACGGAGTCCGGAACGGCGGCGGTGCGCGCCTGGGCCCGGGAGGCCCCCGTGGACCCGCCGGTCCTCAAGCACGGCCCGATGCTCCGGCTGTGGCTGGGCCACCTCCTGGACCCGCCGCGACTGCGTGAACTCCTCGACGGGCAGCGGGAGTACGCCGAGGGGATGCGGGTCCGGGCCGCCGCCGACGCCGAAGCGGCGCGGGCCGGGGAGCAGTGGGCGTACCCGGCGCTGACCCTGCGGTGGGCGGAGCGGTACTACGCCGCCCAACGGGACCTGGCCGAGTCGATGCTGGCGGACCTGCCGGAGGCGGCCGGGGACGAACCCCGGCACTGAGCCCCACCCGAACCGGAACCGGAACCGGACCTCGCCCAGGACCCCGAACCGGAACCCGCCCAGCAACCCGCGCCGAGCCCCGCACCGGACGGGCCCGCACCCCTCCCCCGGGCCCGACCCCGAACCGGAGATCCACCTTCCGGAACCCGCCCCGCCCCGGAACCCGCTGCCGTACCCTCGCCCCCATGACCCGAAGCGCCATCAGCCTCACCAAACTGACCGAAACCGCCCCGGGGCTGCGGGAGTCCTACGAGCGGGCCGGGGTCAGCCTGCGCAAGCGGGGTCTGGAAGGGCTGCGGGCGGCGGTGTACCTGGTCCTGGACCGGTCCGGCTCCATGCGCCCGTACTACGCGGACGGCAGCGTGCAGGCCCTCGCGGACCGGGTGCTGGGCCTCTCCGCGCACCTGGACGACGACGGCACGGTCCCGGTCGTCTTCTTCTCCACGGAGGTGGACGCCGTGGCCGAGGTCCCCCTGGCCCGGCACGAGGGGGCGGTGCGCCGCATCGAGGAGGGGCTCGGGCACCGGGGCCGCACCTCCTACCACGCGGCGATGGACGCCGTCCTGGACCACTACCTCGACAGCGGCTCCCGGGAGCCGGCCCTCGTGGTCTTCCAGACAGACGGCGGACCGGAGAGCCGGACGGCCGCGGAACGCCACCTCTGCAAGGCGGCCCGGCTGCCGCTGTTCTGGCAGTTCGTGGGCTTCGGGGACACGCACAGCACGCAGTTCGACTTCCTGCGGAAGCTGGACGACCTGCCGGTGCCGGCCCGGCGCCCCGTGGACAACGCCGGGTACTTCCACGCCGGAGCCGACCCCCGGACCGTCCCGGACGCCGTGCTGTACGACCGCCTCCTCGGGGAGTTCCCCGCCTGGCTGACCGCCGCCCGCGCGGCCGGCATCCTCCCCGCCCCCGAATGACCCGCGGGCCGCGACGCGCGTCCGGGGACCGGCCGGGGGCGATCCTGGACCGTCCGGAGGCCGACCCGGCTCCGTCCGGGGGCCGGTCCGGTCCGGTTCGGGGAGCATGAGGAGCATGACGAGGACGAACAACTGGGCCGCCTTCGAGGCGGTGGAGCCCGCCTTCGCGGAGGTCGCCCGGAGCCGCTTCGCCCGCCACCCCCACCAGGTCCTGGCCACGCTCCGCCGGGACGGCTCCCCCCGGGTGTCCGGCCAGACCGTCGAGATCCGCGGCGGGGAGCTGTGGCTCGGCATGATGCAGGGCTCCCGCAAGGCCCGGGACCTGCGGCACGACCCCCGGTTCGCGCTGCACTGCAATCCGGGTCCGGACGACCGGATGCCCGAGGGTGACGTACGGATCTCCGGACGGGCCCTGGAGGTGGTCGACCCTCCCGAGCTGCACCGCTTCGCGGAGGAGGCCGAGGAGCCGCACCCGTACCACCTGTTCCGGGTGGAGCTGGGCGAGGTGGTCCGCGTCGAGGTGTCCGGGGACGAGCTGCTCCTCACGGTCTGGCACCCGGGCGGCCCCGTACGCACCCTCCGCCGCGGGGACGACGACGAACCGCCCCGCGAAGCCTGATCCCCCGGCGGCCCGGGCGGCGGATCCGGCTCCGGGAATCCGGTTGACGGGCGGGCGCCGCTCCGGGTCTGCTGTCCCCGTGCCCCCGACCGATCATGAACGCCAGGCCCCCGCGCCCGCCCTGACCGTGCACCGCCCGGAGGACGAGCGCGCGCTCGCCGACTGGCGACACGTGCACAACGCGGTGATCCCGGCCCACCCGCTCTCCGCCGAGGAGGTCCGGGAGCGCGCCGGGCGCAACCACCTGGAGGTCGCCCACCTGGACGGGGTCCTGGTGGGCTGCACGACGGTCCGCCCACCCGCACCCGCAGCCCCCGGGAACGACGACGACACCGGTGACGGCGCGGGCGGGACGGCCACGGTCATCGCCCGGATCCTCCCCGAGCACCGTGGTCGGGGCCTCGGCACGCTCCTCTACGACCGGAGCCTGGCCCTCGCCCGCTCCCTGGGCGCGCGGGAGATCGAGACGGTCGTCCTCTCCTCCAACCCCGACGGCCTGCGCTTCGCCCTCCGCCAGGGCTTCACCGAGACGGAGCGGTACCTCCTGCCCGGCGACACGGTCCCCTGGATCGACCTCCGCCTGACCGACCCCCCGGCCCCCCGCCCCGCGCCTCCCGCCGATCCCACCCCTCCCGCCTGACCCACCCGGCCCGCCCGCCTCGCGGCGGGCCCCGGACGGGGCGAGAATCCGGCCATGGGACAGACGAGCGAGGTGTGGGTGGACCGCGAGATCGCGGCGCCCGCGGCGACCGTGTGGCGGATCCTGACCGACCTGGCCGGCTCCCCGCGACACCTGAGCGGCCTGGAGTCCGTGGAGGTGCTCACCCCGGGCGCCTTCGGCGTGGGCACCCGGTGGCGGGAGACCCGCCGCATGTTCGGCAAGTCCGCCACCGAGGAGATGTGGGTGACGGCCTGCGAGGCCCCCCACCGGTACGTCTGCGAGGCCGAGAACTCCGGCATGCACTACGTCACCGAGTTCCGCCTCACCGAGGACGCCCCGGACCGCACCACCGTCCGCATGACCTTCGGCGCGACCCCCCAGCACGGCGAGAAGCTCCCCCTGGCCGTCCGCCTCCTCGGCCCCCTCGGCACCCGGGCCGTCCGCAAGGCCATCACCAAGGACCTGGACGACGTGGCCCGAGCCGCCGAATCCCCCACGCCCTCCTGACCCACCCCACCCGGCCTCAACCGACCGGGCAGGTTTCAACAGGACGGCCGGGGCGCCCCCGCGTCCCGATCGGGCATCGCACCCTTGAAGGTGGCCCAGACCGACTTGCCCACCGCCTCGTCCAGGACCCCGAAGGCATCGGCGAGTCGACTGACGATCCACAGCCCCCTACCGGCGACATCCTGCGGTCCCACCCTTCGGAACTCGGGCATCGACCGTCCGCTGTCCCGCACTTCGACGACGACGCGGTCTCCCGAGCAAGAGATGCGGACCTGGAAGTCCCGACCGTCAGGGACTCCGTGACGCACGGCGTTGGCCGCGAGCTCGGACACGCACAGCCGGATGTCGTCCCACCTGTCCAGCGCCCTCCAGCCCGCGAGGACATCACCGGTGAACTGTCTGGCCGCACGCACGGACGCTGCCGACTTGGGGAACCGTTGCTCCCGAACACTGCACATGCGCACTCCAACTGACGAGCCGAAAGTGAGCAGAACCATATCGCTATTCGCGAATAGCGATGAGGTTTTCCCTGGAATGCACCCCACCGGTCGCATACCGTGGTCCCGCAGCGGCGCCGAGGGCAGGGAGGCAAGGGTGAGTGACCGAAGCTGGATCAGCAGTTCGTTGCCGTACGTGACCCCGCAGGCCGCGGGGGCCGCCGACGCCTGGACCCAGGAGGCCGCGGCCGGCGGGCGACGCGGCGGGCAGCGCGTCCTGTACGCGGGCGAGGAGCCCGCCCCGCCCGCGGCGGCGGCCCTGCTCGGCCTGGAGCCCGGCACCCTGGTGGTCGTACGCCGCCGCCTCATCGAGCTGGACGGGGAACCGGTCGAACTGACCGACACCCACTACCCCGCCGAGATCGCCGCCGGCACCGCCCTCGCCGCCACGGCGAAGATCCGCGGCGGCGCCGTCACCTTGCTCGCCGCCCTGGGCCACCGCCCCGCCCGCATCGTCGAAGAGGTCACCGCCCGCCTCCCCGACCCCACGGAGCAGGCCCTCCTGGCCCTCTCCGCCACCGACCCGGTCCTCCTGATCAGCCGCACCACCCACGGCCCCGACGGCCGCCCCTACCAGGCAGACCTGATGACCATGCCCGCCCACCGCCAACGCCTCCGCTACGAGACGACGATCGGATGACCTTGCCCACCTCCGGCCCGGACCCCATCGACCACCGGCCGCTGCACCAGCGGATCGCCGCCGATCTCCGCGAGGAGATCATGAACGGCGACCTCGCACCGGGCACGAACCTGCCGTCGACCACCCACCTCCGGACCCGGTTCGAGGCCTCCGCCGCCACCATCCAGAAGGCCCTGCACCTGCTGAAGGAGGAGCGGCTCGTCGTCGGCAGGCCGGGGTCCGCCGTCACGGTGCGGGAGAAGCGCCACCGGGTGGTACGGCCGGCCGGATCACTCACGTCCGCGACCGGCGGCGGCGCCTTCCCCTGGCTGGCCGAGACGGCGCGGCACGGCGGACGGGCCTCCGTCACCCTGCTCGACGTGCGTCCGGCCCCGGCCCCGGCGGACGTCGCCGCCGCCCTGGGCCTCCCCGGAGGGACTCGCGTACACGTCCGCAGCCAGCTGCTCACACTGGACGACGAGCCGGTGGAGCTGGTCACCTCGTACTACCCGTCCGAGATCGCCCGGGACACTCCGCTCGCACAGGCGAAGAAGATCCGTGGCGGCACCCCGACCCTGCTCACCGAGCTCGGCTTCCCGCCCCGCCGCAGTGTCGACCGCGTCTCGGCACGAGTACCGACGCAAGAGCAGTACGCACGCCTCCGGCTACCGAGCGACCTTCCGGTGCTGCGGACCCTGCGGACGGTCTACAGCGACGACGACCGCCCCGTGGAGGCGACCGTCATGGTCAAGGCCGGCCACCTCTACGAGCTCCAGTACGAGTTCGCCCCGGAGTAGCCCGGGAACGCCACAGCGCCCGCTCCCTGGTCGGGGACAGCGGGCGCCGTGTCGGGTGTTCCGCACGTCTTTGTGCGGACCGTATGAGGGGTCCTCCCCGGCGGGGAGGGGGCGCCGTCGCGGGGACGGCGGGGTGGGTCCTCCCAAGCGAGAGGGGGCGCCGTCGCGGGGACGGCTTCTGTCACATTACCTGGTAGTACGTTCCGGGAGGAAACGTCCGGTTCCGGCGGGCCCCCGGGAGGTGGGGCCCGCCGGGGCGGGTCAGACCAGGAGGGAGCGGTCGGTGGGCTTGACCGGGTACGGGAGGGTGCTGGTGCCCGTCAGGTAGCGGTCCACGCCGCGCGCCGCGGAGCGGCCCTCGGCGATGGCCCACACGATCAGGGACTGGCCGCGGCCCGCGTCACCGGCGACGAAGACCCCGTCCACGTCGGTGGCGTAGGCGGCGTCGCGGGCGATGTTGCCGCGCTCGTCCAGGGAGACCCCGAACTGCTCGACCAGGCCGTTGCCGCGGTCGGTGCCGGTGAAGCCCATGGCCAGGGTGACCAGCTGGGCCGGGATGCGGCGCTCGGTGCCGGGCTTCTGGACCAGCTTGCCCTCGACGAACTCGACCTCGGCCAGGTGCAGGGCCTGGACGTTGCCGTCCTCGTCGCCCTCGAAGTGGGTGGTGGAGACGGAGTAGATCCGCTCGCCGCCCTCCTCGTGGGCCGAGGTGACCTTGTACAGCATGGGGAAGGTCGGCCAGGGCTGGGAGACGGCGTTCCGCTCCTCGTTGGGCCGCGGCATGATCTCCAGCTGGGTGACCGAGAGGGCGCCCTGCCGGTGGGCGGTGCCGACGCAGTCGGCGCCGGTGTCGCCGCCGCCGATGACCACGACGTGCTTGCCCTCGGCCGTGATCGGCGGGGCCAGGAAGTCGCCCTCCTGGACCTTGTTCGCGAGCGGCAGGTACTCCATGGCGAAGTGCACGCCGTTGAGCTCGCGGCCGGGGACCGGCAGGTCGCGGGAGACGGTGGCGCCCGCCGCGACGACCACCGCGTCGAACCGCTTCCGCAGGTCCGTGGCTGTGATGTCGCGGCCGACCTCGATGCCGGTGCGGAACTTGGTGCCCTCCGCGCGCATCTGCTCGATGCGGCGGTTGATGTGCACCTTCTCCATCTTGAACTCGGGGATGCCGTACCGCAGCAGCCCGCCGATGCGGTCGGCGCGCTCGTACACGACCACGGTGTGGCCGGCCCGGGTCAGCTGCTGGGCGGCGGCCAGGCCGGCCGGGCCCGAGCCGATCACGGCGACGGTCTTGCCCGACAGGCGCTCGGGGACCTGCGGGGTGACGTCCCCGTTGTCCCACGCCTTGTCGATGATCGAGACCTCGACGTTCTTGATGGTGACGGCCGGCTGGTTGATGCCGAGCACGCAGGCCGACTCGCACGGGGCCGGGCACAGCCGCCCGGTGAACTCCGGGAAGTTGTTGGTCGCGTGCAGCCGCTCCGACGCCGCCTGCCAGTCCTCGCGGTAGGCGTAGTCGTTCCACTCGGGGATCAGGTTCCCCAGCGGGCAGCCGTTGTGGCAGAACGGGATGCCGCAGTCCATGCAACGACCGGCCTGCTTGCTGATGATCGGCAGCAGGGAGCCGGGGACGTAGACCTCGTTCCAGTCCTTGAGCCGCTCCTCGACGGGACGGGAGCAGGCGGTCTGGCGGGGGGTGGTGAGGAAGCCCTTCGGGTCAGCCATGGGTCGCCGCCTCCATCATCTTCTCGGTGGTCTCGGACTCGGAGAGTCCGGCCAGCTCAGCGGCGTCCTTGGCGGCGAGCACTGCCTTGTACGTGGTCGGAATGATCTTGCTGAACCGGTTCACCGCGGTGTCCCAGTCGGCGAGGAGCTTCTCCGCGACCGTGGAACCGGTCTCCTCGTGGTGGCGGCGCACGACGTCGTGCAGCCACGTGCGGTCCTCGTCGCCGAGGCCCTCGATCGCGCCCTGGTTGCCGATGTTGACGTGGTCGCGGTCGAGGTCGATCACGTACGCGACGCCACCGGACATGCCCGCCGCGAAGTTGCGGCCGGTCTCGCCGAGGACGACGGCGCGGCCACCGGTCATGTACTCGCAGCCGTGGTCACCGACGCCTTCGGAGACCACCAGGGCACCGGAGTTGCGGACGCAGAAGCGTTCGCCGGTGCGGCCCCGCAGGAAGATCTCGCCGCCGGTCGAGCCGTAGCCGATGGTGTTGCCCGCGATGACGGAGTACTCGGCGAGGTGGTCGGCACCCCGGTCCGGGCGGACGATCACGCGGCCGCCGGAGAGGCCCTTGCCCACGTAGTCGTTGGCGTCGCCCTCCAGGCGGAGGGTGACACCGGCCGGCAGGAAGGCCCCGAAGGACTGCCCGGCGGAGCCGGTGAAGGTGAGGTCGATGGTGTCGGTGGGCAGGCCCGCTCCACCGAACTTCTTCGTGACCTCGTGGCCGAGCATGGTGCCGACGGTCCGGTTGATGTTCCGGATGGCGACCCGGCCGCGGACCGGCTGGGCCTCCTCGGCCGTGGCCGCGGAGAGGGCGTCGGCGGCGAGCTTGATCAGCTCGTTGTCGAGGGCCTTCTCCAGGCCGTGGTCCTGGGCGACCAGCGCGTGGCGGACGGCGCCCTCGGGCAGGTCCGGCACGTGGAACAGCGGCTCCAGGTCCAGGCCCTGCGCCTTCCAGTGCGTGACGGCCGCGGCGGTGTCGAGGAGCTCGGCGTGACCGACGGCCTCCTCCAGGGTGCGGAAGCCCAGCTCGGCGAGGAGCTCGCGGACCTCCTCCGCGATGAACTCGAAGAAGTTCACGACGAACTCGGGCTTGCCGGCGAAGCGGTCGCGCAGCACCGGGTTCTGGGTGGCGATGCCGACCGGGCAGGTGTCCAGGTGGCAGACGCGCATCATGACGCAGCCGGAGACGACGAGCGGCGCGGTCGCGAAACCGAACTCCTCGGCGCCCAGCAGCGCGGCGATGACGACGTCGCGACCGGTCTTGAGCTGGCCGTCGGTCTGGACGACGATCCGGTCCCGCAGGCCGTTGAGCAGCAGGGTCTGCTGGGTCTCGGCGAGGCCGAGCTCCCAGGGGCCGCCCGCGTGCTTGAGCGAGGTCAGCGGGGAGGCGCCGGTGCCGCCGTCGTGGCCGGAGATCAGGACCACGTCCGCGTGCGCCTTGGAGACACCCGCGGCGACCGTGCCGACGCCGACCTCGGAGACCAGCTTCACGTGGATGCGGGCGACCGGGTTGGCGTTCTTGAGGTCGTGGATCAGCTGGGCCAGGTCCTCGATGGAGTAGATGTCGTGGTGCGGCGGCGGGGAGATCAGGCCCACGCCCGGGGTGGAGTGCCGGGTCTTGGCGACCCACGGGTACACCTTGTGGCCGGGCAGCTGGCCGCCCTCGCCGGGCTTGGCGCCCTGCGCCATCTTGATCTGGATGTCGTCCGCGTTGACCAGGTACTCGCTGGTGACACCGAACCGGCCGGAGGCGACCTGCTTGATCGAGGACCGGCGGGCCGGGTCGTACAGGCGGTCCGGGTCCTCGCCGCCCTCACCGGTGTTGGACTTGCCGCCCAGCCGGTTCATGGCGATGGCGAGGTTCTCGTGCGCCTCCTTGGAGATGGAGCCGTACGACATGGCGCCGGTGGAGAAGCGCTTGACGATCTCGGAGACGGGCTCGACCTCGTCCACGGAGATCGCGGGCCGGTCGCTCTTGAAGGAGAACAGGCCGCGGAGCGTCATCAGGCGCTCGGACTGCTCGTTCACCCGGTCCGTGTACTGCTTGAAGATGTCGTACCGGCGGTTGCGGGTGGCGTGCTGCAGCCGGAAGACCGTCTCGGGGTCGAACAGGTGCGGCTCGCCCTCGCGGCGCCACTGGTACTCGCCGCCGATCTCCAGGGCGCGGTGCGCCGGGGCGATCCCGGAGGCCGGGTACGCCTTGGCGTGGCGGGCGGCCACCTCCTTGGCGATGACCTCCAGGCCCGCGCCGCCGATCTTGGTGGCGGTGCCGTTGAAGTACCGGGCGACGAACTCCTCGTCGAGGCCGACGGCCTCGAAGACCTGGGCGCCGCGGTACGAGGCCACGGTGGAGATGCCCATCTTGGACATGACCTTCAGGACGCCCTTGCCGAGGGCGTAGATCAGGTTCCGGAGGGCCTGCTCGGGCTCGACGTCCTGGAGGAAGGTGCCCGCGCGCAGCAGGTCCTCGACGGACTCCATGGCCAGGTACGGGTTGACCGCGGCGGCGCCGAAGCCGATGAGGAGGGCCACGTGGTGGACCTCGCGGACGTCGCCGGCCTCGACCAGCAGGCCCACCTGGGTGCGCTGCTTGGTGCGGATGAGGTGGTGGTGCACGGCGGAGGTGAGCAGCAGCGAGGGGATCGGCGCGTGCTCGGCGTCCGAGTGGCGGTCCGAGAGGACGATGAGGCGGGCGCCGTTGTCGATGGCGGCGTCGGCCTCGGCGCAGATCTCCTCCAGGCGGGCGGCGAGGGCGTCGCCGCCGCCGGAGACCCGGTAGAGGCCGGCCAGGGTGGCGGCCTTCATGCCGGGCATGTCGCCGTCGGCGTTGATGTGGATGAGCTTGGCCAGCTCGTCGTTGTCGATCACCGGGAAGGGCAGGGAGACCGAGCGGCAGGAGGCCGCGGTGGGCTCCAGCAGGTTGGACTGCGGGCCGAGGGAGGAGCGCAGCGAGGTGACGAGCTCCTCGCGGATGGCGTCCAGCGGCGGGTTGGTGACCTGTGCGAAGAGCTGGGTGAAGTAGTCGAAGAGCAGCCGGGGGCGCTCGGACAGGGCGGCGATCGGCGAGTCCGTGCCCATGGAGCCGATGGGCTCGGCGGCGGAGCGGGCCATCGGCGCGAGGATGATCTTGAGCTCTTCCTCGGTGTAGCCGAAGGTCTGCTGGCGGCGGGTGACCGAGGCGTGGGTGTGGACGATGTGCTCCCGCTCGGGGAGGTCCTCCAGCTCGATCTCGCCGGTCTCCAGCCACTCGGCGTACGGGGCGGCTCCGGCGAGCTCCGCCTTGATCTCGTCGTCCTCGACGATGCGCTTGCGCGCGGTGTCGACGAGGAACATCCGGCCGGGCTGGAGGCGGCCCTTGCGGACGACCTTGGCGGGGTCGATGTCGAGGACGCCGACCTCGGAGCCGAGCACGACGAGGCCGTCGTCGGTGACCCAGTAGCGGCCGGGGCGCAGGCCGTTGCGGTCGAGGACCGCGCCGACCTGGGTGCCGTCGGTGAAGGTGACGCAGGCCGGTCCGTCCCAGGGCTCCATCATCGTGGAGTGGTACTGGTAGAAGGCGCGGCGGTCCGGGTCCATGGAGGTGTGGTTCTCCCACGCCTCCGGGATCATCATCAGGACCGCGTGGGGCAGGGACCGGCCGCCGAGGTGGAGCAGCTCCAGGACCTCGTCGAAGGAGGCCGAGTCGGAGGCGTCGGGGGTGCAGATCGGGAAGATCCGCTCCAGGGTGTCCGCCTGCCCGAAGAGGTCCGAGGCGAGCTGGGACTCGCGGGCGCGCATCCAGTTGCGGTTGCCCTTGACGGTGTTGATCTCGCCGTTGTGGGCGACGAACCGGTAGGGGTGCGCGAGCGGCCAGCTCGGGAAGGTGTTGGTGGAGAACCGGGAGTGGACCAGGGCGATCGCGGAGGCGAAGCGGCGGTCGGAGAGGTCCGGGAAGAAGGGTTCCAGCTGCCCGGTGGTCAGCATGCCCTTGTAGACGAGGGTGCGGGCCGACAGGGAGGGGAAGTAGGTGGCCGCCTCGCGTTCGGCGCGCTTGCGCAGCACGAACGCCTTGCGGTCCAGCTCCAGGCCGCTCGCGCCGTTGCTCACGAAGAGCTGGCGGAAGGCCGGCATGGTGGCGCGGGCGCCGTTGCCGAGGAGGCCCGGGGTGACGGGGACCTCGCGCCAGCCGAGGACGGTGAGGTCCTCTTCGGCGGCGATGGCCTCGATCTTCGCCACGGCCTCGGCCTGTCCGGCCTCGTCGGCGGGGAGGAAGGCGATGCCCACGGCGTAGGAGCCGGCGGCGGGGAGCTCGAAGCCGGCCACCTCGCGGAGGAAGGCGTCGGGGACCTGCGACAGGATGCCCGCGCCGTCACCGGAGTCCGGCTCGGAGCCGGTGGCGCCGCGGTGCTCGAGGTTCCGCAGTACGGTCAGTGCCTGCTCGACGAGGGTGTGGCTGGCCTCGCCGGTGAGGTTGGCCACGAATCCGACGCCACAGGCGTCCTTCTCGTTGCGCGGGTCGTACATGCCCTGCGGGGCGGGGCGACCGTCCATGGGCGACCAGGCCGTGGTGCTGGGGCCGGTCGCGGAGTGCGTGGATGCGGAACGCATCGGCTCTCCCGTCGTCGTCGTGACTGGGGGCACCTCCCAGCGGGGCTGGGGGCAAGTGCCGAGGGACGACGTTGGCCCTCTGCGAAATTTGCGTGCAGGTTACATGATGGCCGCAATCCCGGGAACCGGATATTGCGTTCCACCATGCGGACACGGCACGTGGTGTGAAAGGGGACCGCGGCGGACGGATCGCCGGTGATGGGTCCTGACGCGGGGCGGGCATCCTTGCCCGAGCGCCTTGCTGTCATGCCCGTCGTACATGTGATTGAAACGACGAGGCAACAGACTACTTATGTTGCGTCATGCATAGTGTCTCACTTCCCTGCCCCCGCGCCAGAGCACAAGGGCCCGGTCGGCCGGGGCGTGCGTCACATCTGTACCCCCAAAACACCCGTCCCTCCCGCCTCGGCGACGGAAGGGACGAAGGGGCACGGAGTGACACGGAACGGACGGCCCGGATCCGGGCCGGGACGCGCCGTCGACGCCCCGGGGCACGGGGTGCCGGCAGCCCGCCCCGCGACCGCGACCGCCCCGGCACCCGCCGCCCCGGACGGACCCGGGAACGACCGGATCGGCCGGGACCGAGGGGACGGCCGGATCGGACGGGGCGGCCGGGTCAGCCGACGGCGCGGCCGATCGCCGCGCCGATGCCGTACGTGACGGCCGCCGCGGCCCCGCCGAGGAGGAACTGCCGCAGACCGCTGTACCACCAGCTGCTGGCGGTCACCCGGGCCACCACGGCCCCGCACAGGAAGAGGCCGAGCAGGGCCAGCGCGACGGCGGGCCACAGGGCGGTGGCCCCGAGCAGGTACGGCAGCAGGGGCAGCAGGGCGCCGAGGGCGAAGGAGCCGAAGGAGGACACCGCCGCCACCATCGGCGAGGGCAGGTCGTCCGGGTCGATGCCCAGCTCCTCGCGGGCGTGGATCTCCAGGGCCTGGTCCGGGTCCTTGGACAGCTGCATGGCCACCTCGCGGGCGAGGGCGGGCTCCACGCCGCGGGAGACGTAGAGCTCGGCGAGCTCCTCCATCTCGTCCACCGGGTGCTTGCGCAACTGCTGCCGTTCCACGTCCAGTTCGGCGAGCACCAGCTCCCGCTGCGAGGCCACCGAGGTGTACTCGCCGGCCGCCATCGAGAAGGCACCGGCGGCCAGTCCGGCGAGTCCGGTGACGACCACGGTCTGCGGGGACACGGCACCGCCCGCGACACCGGTCATGAGCGCCAGGTTGGAGACGAGCCCGTCCATGGCACCGAACACCGCGGGTCGCAGCCAGCCGCCGTTCACATCGCGGTGCGTGTGGTTGTCGCGGTGGTGTTCGTGCAGCGGTGCTTCGACGTCGATGATGGACATGCGGCTTCGCTCCCCTTTCGTGCAAGTTCCGTGCAGGCGGCGGCCCGAGGAGCCCGCCTCCCCCCTGATGCCTCGAAACTACGCACGATTTTCGCCGCCCGCCAGCAAGCCAGGCCGTACTTACCTGCGGTTTCGGCCGCCGGCGACCGGGTGACGGGAGGTGTTTCGCGCCACCCCGCGCACCCCTCCGCATGGCACAAATCCCCCATGGGCCCGTGACGGGCCCCACGACCGGCCCCGCGGCGGAATCCCCCGCGGGCGCGGACGGTTCCACGACACGGAGAGGTGTCGCCATGGCGCTGATTGCATGCGATCCGCAGGTCCGGCTGGAACGGGCCCGGGGCGCCCTGCTGGGCCTCGCCGTCGGGGACGCGCTGGGCGCGCCCGCGGAGAACATGAGGCCCTCCGAGATCCGGGCCCGGTGGGGGCGGATCGAGGGCTTCGTCTCCGAGGACCCGGCGGGCACGGACGACACCGAGTACGCCGTGTTCTCGGGCCTGTTGCTGGCCCGCTACGGATCGGCCCTGACGGTCGCGCACGTGGAACGGGCCTGGCACCGCTGGATCGCCGACCGGGACGAAGGTCCCTTCCGCGGCGCCGGGTTCTCGGAGCGGGGCACCCTGGAGAACCTCCGGCGGGGCCTCGCCGCCCCGATCTCCGCACAGCACCGGCACGCCTGGAGCGACGGACTGGCCATGCGGGCGGCCCCGTTCGGGGTGTTCGCGGCGGGCCGCCCCGCGGAGGCGGCCCGGCTGGTCGCCGTGGACGGCACCGTCAGCCACGAGGGCGAGGGCATCTACGGGGGTCAGGCCGTCGCGGCCGGAGTGGCCGCGGCCATGGCCGGGGGCAGCCCGGCCTCGGTGGTCTCCGCGGCCCTGTCCGTGATCCCGTCCGACTCGTGGACGGCCCGCTCGCTGCGCCGGGCGGTCACGGCCGCGCCGCGCGGGGAGCGGGCGGTCCGCTCCGCGGTGGTCATCGGCGGCTACCCGTGGACCGATCTGGCCCCCGAGGCCGTGGGGCTGGCCTTCGGCGCCTTCGCCGCGGCGGAAGGGGAGTTCACCCGCGCCGTGCTGACCGCCGTGAACATGGGCCGCGACGCGGACACCACCGCGGCGGTCGCCGGCGCCCTGGCCGGCGCGCTGTCCGGGGTGGGGGCCATCCCCGCGGACTGGGCGGCGGCCATCGGCCCGGTGCGCGGCAGTTGCCTGCCCGCGATGCGCGGGCACCACGTCCTGGACATCGCGGACCTCCTCACCCCCGACCCCGCCCCGGAAAGCGAGCCCGCCCCGTGACCCGGACCCCGCGTCCCGCCCCCACCACGGCCCCCGCCCCGACCCCGGCTCCGACTCCGGGCCGGGACCCGGGCCCGACCGGGGCCGCGGCCCCGGCGCCCGTCCCCGTGCTCGTGCCGGTACCCGTCCCCGTGGTCGTCCCCGTGGTCCGCTCCACGGTCGATTCCGCGATCGGTGCCGTGGCCGCCGGTCCCGTGGCCGCCGAAGGGCTCTCCCCGGTGTCGGCCGCCTCCGCCCCCGCCACCGCTCCCCCGCCCGTCCCGGTGCCCGCCAAGGGCCCCGCGGGCCGGGCTCCGGGGCCCGCCCGCCCCACCCGGCCCGCCCACCGGACGGACACGGGCGGGAACGATTCCGCACGCCGGACCGGAACCACCCGTACCGGCACCGCGCCGACCTCGCCCCCGGACCCGACCCCGGGATCCGTGGCGGCCCCCGCCCCGGGGCCGCGGCGGACCGAGGGGCTGCTGCTGGGGCTGGCCGCCGGGGACGCGGCGGGCTGGCCCGCGGCCCGGCACCGGGCCGCCCGGATGCCCGAGTGGACCCGGCGCCTCACCCGCGAACTGGACACCTTCGCCGAGCAGAACGCCACCACCACCCTGCCGGTGCCCATCGCCCTCAACCAGCCGCCCGAACCGCTCCGCCTCGGCCCCTCCGACGACGCCGAATGGGCCGCGTTCGCGGCCGAGTCGGTGCTCACCGCGGCCGGTTCCCCGCTCAGCGACCTCAGCCGGGCCCGCCGCATGCGGGCCGCCCTCGACCTGGCCTGGAACGCCCTGGCCGCCGAGGTCGCGGCGGCCTCGGACCGCGCCCCCGAGGTGGAGTCCGCGGTGCTGCCCCTGCGCGCCCGGATCTCCGTCCGCGCGGGCCTGGGCAACCTCGCCGCCGGACTCCGCCCGCCCGCCACCGGCCACGACAACCCGCACTACTTCGACGACGCGGCCTGCGTCCGGGCGGCCGTCCTGGCCCTGGTGCACCCCGGGGACCCGGAGGCCGCCGCCGACCTCGCCGAGTTCGACGCCCGCTACACCCAGGACGGCGACGGAGTGCACGGGGCCCGCGCCATCGCCGCAGCCGTGGCCGCCGCGCTCGGCGGGGCCGGGATCGACGCCGGGGTGGACGCCGCCCTGGCGCAGCTCCCCGAGGGCACCGAGATCGGCCGCAACGCGCGCGAGGCGGTCCGGTTGGCCCGCGCCGGCACCGACGGGGCCTTCGCCCTGGTGCCGGTCCTGGAGCACCGGATCGTCGACCACGTCTACAGCTACGGCGTGGCCGCCGCCGAGACCGTACCGGTGGCCCTCGCCCTGGCCACGGCCGCCCGCGGCCGGGTCACCGAGGCCGTACCGGCCGCCGCCTGCCTCTCCCGGGTCGCGGACTCCGCCCCCGCCCTCGCGGGCGCCCTCACCGGCGCCCTCGGCGGCGGCGACTCCCTCCCCGCCACCTGGCGGGAGGCCTGCCGCACGCTCTCCGGCTGCGCCCTGCCCCGCCTGGCCGGCACCGACCTGGTGGAACTCGCCGCGCTCCTCGACAGCACCGGACTCACCACCCCCGAAGGGAATCGATCCTCATGACGCCCACCGTGACGCCCACCCTGGAGGAGAGGGCCGCCGGCTGCCTGGTCGGGGCCGCCGTCGGCGACGCCCTCGGCGGCCCCGTGGAGGGCTGGACCCCCGAACAGATCAACGAACGGCACGGCGGGCCGGTCCGCGGGATCGTCGGCCCCTTCCACCCGGACTGGCGCACCGCCCGCCCCATCGCGCCGTACCACAAGGGCGACGGGCACGTCACCGACGACACCCTGATGACCCACGCCCTGGTCCGGGTCTACGAGAAGGTCCGCGGCCACCTCGACGCCTACGCGGTGGCCGAGCACCTGGTGCCCGACCTCATGGGCACCCCCCGCTGGATCCCCGAACTGGAGGCCGAGGCCCTGCCGCTCCAGCGGATCTTCCTCGCCGAGAAGTGGATCGTGGCCCGGCTCCACTACGGGCACGTGGACCCCCGCGAGGCGGGCACCGGCAACATCGTGAACTGCGGGGCCGCGATGTACATGGCGCCCGTCGGCCTCGTCAACGCCGGGAACCCGCACGGGGCCTACGCCGAGGCCCTGGACCTCGCCGGCGCCCACCAGTCCTCCTACGGCCGGGAGGCCGCCGGGGTGTTCGCGGCGGCGGTGGCCGCGGCCTGCCTGCCCGGCGCCACCGCGGGCTCGGTGGTGGACACCGCCCTCGCCCTCGCCAAGGACGGCACCCGCGCCGCCGTCGAGGCGGTCCGCGAGACCGCCCAGCGGCACCGGGACCCGGAGGCCGCCATCGGTCCGCTGCGGGCCGCCGTGGCCCCCTTCGACCAGGTCGGCCCGGACTACCGCAACCCCTCCCTCGGCGCCCGCCGCCCCTCCCGGCTGCACTCCATCGAGGAACTGCCGATCGCCCTCGGCATGCTGCTCGTGGCGGACGGCCGCTACGAGCCGGCGGTCCTCGGCGCCGTCAACTACGGCCGGGACTGCGATTCCATCGCCACCATGGCCGGAGCCCTCGCCGGCGCCCTCGCCGGGGACTCCGTGATCCCGGCCGCCTGGGCGAAGCGGGTCGGCGAGGCCAGCCGGCTGGACCTGTACGCCCCCGCCGCCGCCCTCGCCGCCGTGGCCCGCGAGGTCCACGCCGCGGACCTCGCCCGCCGCCGCGCCCACGAGGCCGCCTTCACCGCCCTGACCGCCCCGGACCGGCCGTGACCGACACCCTCGCACCCGCACCCACGCCCGAGGCGGGTCACGGGACCGGCGCCCTCCGGCTGACCTGGGCGCAGCCCGAGGACCTCGTCGGGCACGAGCTGCGGCAGGCCGGCGAGGACGGGCGGGACCCGGCCGCCGTGGCCCGGATCGCGGCGGCCTGGCGGGCCGCCGGCGGCGCCCTCGCCCCGGAGCGGGCCGGGGCCTCCCCCGCCCCGGCCTCCCCCGCCCTGCGCGCCCTCGCCCCTCGGCTGCTCGCCGCACTGGCGGCGCTGCCCTCCCCGCTGGCCGCCCTGGAACCCTCCGACCTGGCCGGGATCACGGCGGCCCGCGGCGGCGCGCCGGAACCGCCGGCCGTGCCGCGGCGGGCCGATCCGGGGCTCACCGCCCGACTGGAGGCCGCCTGGCTGGGCCGGGCCGTCGGCTGCGTCCTCGGCAAACCGGTGGAGAAGCTGCCGCTGGAGGGCATCCGGGCGCTGGCCCGCTCGACCGGCAACTGGCCGCTGGACGACTGGTTCACGGCCCGCGGGGTGCCGCCCGCGCTGCTCGCCGCGTACCCGTGGAACCGGCGCAGCGCCGCCACCTCCCTCGCCGAGAACATCGACGGCGCCCCCGAGGACGACGATCTGGACCACCCGCTGCTGGGCCTGGTCCTGCTGCGCCGGTACGGGCGCGGGTTCCGCACCGAGGACCTCGCCCGGGTCTGGCTGGACGAACTCCCCGCGGGCCGCGCCTTCACCGCCGAGCGGATCGCGTACCGCAATCTGCTCCTCGGCCTGGAACCCCCGGAGACCGCCACCCACCAGAACCCGTTCCGGGAGTGGATCGGGGCGCTGATCCGCGCCGACCTGCACGGCTGGACCAACCCCGGGGACCCGGAGGCCGCGGCCCGGCAGGCGTACCGGGACGCCCGGCTGACGCACACCGCGAACGGGCTGTACGCGGCGATGTTCGCGGCCGCCGCGCTGGCCGAGGCCGCGGGCGGCGGCAGCGACGTGCACCGGGCGCTGCGGGCCGGACTGGCCGTGGTGCCGCCCCGGTCCCGGCTGGCGGCCGCGGTCCGCTTCGGCGTGGACGCGGCCGCCGCCCACGCGGACTTCGACCGGGTGGTGGACCTGCTGCACGCCGAGTACGGCAGGCTGCACTGGGTGCACGCGCTGCCCAACACGGCCCTGTTGGCCGCCGCCCTGACCCACGCCGACGGGGACTTCACGGCTTCCGTCTGCCGGGTGGTGTCCGGCGGCTGGGACACCGATTCCAACGGGGCCACCGCCGGTTCCCTGGCCGGGCTCCTCGCCGGGAGCCCCGCCGCGCTCCCGGCCCGCTGGACGGCGCCGCTCCGCAACCGGCTCGCCACGACCGTGGCGGGCTTCGACGGGACCGGCTTCGACACCCTGGCCGTCCTCACCGCACAGGAGGCAGTACGCCCGTGAACGCCACCGCTCCGCGCCCCGCCGCCGCCCGGATCGCCGTCCTCGGCAGCACCAACATGGACCTGGTCGCGTACGTGGCCCGGGCCCCGCGCCTCGGGGAGACGGTCACCGGGCGCGAGTTCCGGACCGTGCCCGGCGGCAAGGGCGCCAACCAGGCCGTGGCCGCGGCCCGTTCCGGCGGTGCCGTGACCATGGTGGGCGCCGTGGGCGAGGACGCCTTCGGGGAACTACTGCGGGCCGCGCTGGCGGAGGCCGGGGTGGACACGGCCGGGCTGCGGACGGTGCCGGGGGCGAGCGGCACCGCGCACATCACGGTGGACGACGAGGGCGGCAACGCGATCGTGGTGGTGCCCGGGGCCAACGCCTCCGTGACCGGCCTGGTGGCGGGGGACGCGGCGAGGATCGCGGCCGCGGACGCGCTGCTGCTCCAGCTGGAGCTTCCCCCGGAGGGGGTGCTCGCCGGGGCCCGGGCGGCCCGCGACCACGGGGTCCGTACGGTGCTCACCCCGGCCCCCGTGCGGCCGTTGTCCGAGGAACTCCTCTCCCTGGTGGACCTGCTGGTGCCCAACGAGCACGAGGCGGCCGCCCTCACCGGTCTCGCGGATCCGGCGGCGGCGGCCGGGGCACTGCTGGAGCGGGTGCCCGAGGTGGTGGTGACGCTGGGCGCGGCGGGTTGCCTGTACGCGGCCCGGGGCCGGGAGCCGCTGCGGGTGCCGACGCCACGGGTGCGGGCCGTGGACACGACGGCGGCCGGTGACACGTTCACCGGGGCCCTCGCGGTGGCCCTCGCGGAGGGCCGCCCGGTCGGGGAGGCCCTGGCCTGGGCCTCGGCCGCCGCGGCCGTCTCCGTCCGGCGGCCCGGGGCGACCGCCTCGATGCCGACCCGCCGGGAGATCGATGCGATGGCGTCGACGGTGTAGGCCCTCGGGGCTCCGCCCCGACCCCGCGCGGCGGCAACGGCAAAGGCCGGTCCCCCTCGGGGACCGGCCTCACCGCACGCGGAACGTCAGAGCTTCTTGGCCTCCGGAGCCGCGGGCCCCTCGGCGCCTTCGGCCGCTCCGGCCGAGGCCCCGGCACCGCCGGACTCCCCGGACTCGGACTCGGATTCGGCCGCATCGGCCTCGGCCGACTTCGTCCCGCCCGAGGTCGACTCCGACTCCGACTTCGTCTCGCCGGACTCCGGCTCGGCCGGCTCGGCCCCCGGCTCCACGACGGCCTCCCGCCCGGGCCGCAGCCGGGCCGAGAGGACGAAGTAGGTCACCGCGAGGAGGAACACCACGATGGCGGTCCACACGTTGAGGCGGAGCCCCAGCACGTGGTGCGCCTCGTCCACCCGCATGTACTCGATCCAGCCGCGCCCCGCGCAGTAGCCGGCGACGTACAGGGCGAAGGCCCGCCCGTGGCCGAGGGTGAAGCGGCGGTCGGCCCAGATGACGAGCAGGGCGACGCCCACGCACCACAGGGACTCGTAGAGGAAGGTCGGGTGGTAGGTGCCCGCGACCCGGTTCGGGCCCTCGGAGATCTTCAGGGCCCAGGGCAGGTCGGTGGCCCGGCCGTACAGCTCCTGGTTGAACCAGTTGCCCCAGCGGCCGATGGCCTGGGCCAGGGCGATGCCGGGGGCCAGGGCGTCGGCCCAGGCGGGCAGCGGGATGCCGCGGCGGCGGCAGCCGATCCACGCGCCGACCGCGCCCAGCGCGATCGCTCCCCAGATGCCGAGGCCGCCCTCCCAGATCTTGAAGGCGTCGACCCAGTTCTCACCCTCGCCGAAGTACAGCTGGTAGTCGGTGATCACGTGGTAGAGGCGTCCGCCGACCAGGCCGAAGGGCACGGCCCAGACCGCGATGTCGGCGACCGTGCCGGCCTTGCCGCCGCGCGCGATCCAGCGCTTGTTGCCGAGCCAGACGGCGACGAAGACGCCGATGATGATGCAGAAGGCGTAGCCGCGCAGGGGCACCGGTCCGAGGTGGAGGACGCCGGTCGACGGGCTGGGGATGTAAGCAAGTTCCATGGCAGGGTCGACGCTACCTTGCCGGGCGGTACCGAAGGCAAGCCGCCCGGCAATCCTGAAACCAAATCCACACGCGACCCGCCCGTCCCCCGCGCACCGGGTGCGGGGCGGGTCGCGGCCCGGTCAGCCCTGACCGGCCGCCGCCGCCTTCGCCTCGACCTGCTGCTTGAGCTTCGCGGGGGTGAGCGGGTTCGCCTGGTCGGAGAAGATGTCCTTGCCGTCGAGGAGGACGGTGGGGGTGCCGCGGAAGGACCCGGCACGGAAGGCCTGGTACGACTTGTCCACCCAGGAGTTGTGGGTGCCGTCCTCGACGCAGCTGCGGAAGGCGGGGGTGTCGAGCCCGGGGACCTTGGCGGCGAGCTCGATCAGCTTGGCGTTCCGGCCGTAAGCGTCGTCGACCTCCTGCGGCTGGTTCACGAAGAGCACGTCGTGGTAGGCGGGGAACTTCCCGACGTCCTGGGCACAGGCCGCGGCGTTGGCGGCCTTGAGGGAGCCGGTGCCGCCCATGTTGTTGTCGATGAGGGTGACCAGGTGGTACTCCACCTTCAGCTGCCCCTTGGCCTCCAGCTCGTGGACGGTCTGGCGGTAGGTGTCCTCGAAGGCCTTGCAGGCCGGGCAGCGGAAGTCCTCCCAGACGGTCAGCGTGGACGGGGCGCCGTCCTTGCCGGTCTGCACGGCCAGGGCGTCCTTGCCGGTGGCTCCGGAGGGGGCCACCACCGGGCCGGCGGTGGACTTGCCGCCGTCCTTCCCCGCGTTGGCCGCGATCAGGCCGACCACGGCGGCCAGGCCGAGGACGCCGACCACGGCCCCGGCCACGACCAGGGTCCGGCGGCGCTTCTCCTTGGCCTTGTCCCGCTCGCGCTGCTCTAGGAGCCGCTCCCGGGCCGACCGCTTCGCATCAGGGTTGTTCTCGCTCACGCCCCGCAAACGAACCGGGGAGGCACTCGCGTGCCTCCCCGGTGCCGGTTCCACCCGAACGGGCTACGGAACCCGTCGGCGGTTGCCGCTCGGCCGTTCCATGCCCGTCTCCCGCACGGGCGTCCCGGCGTCCGTCGCGGGCTCAGCCGCGGCGCACGCCCGCGGCGAGCTCGGCGGCCAGGGCCCGCACGGATTCCAGACCCGTGGGCAGGTCGGGGGCGTCCAGCAGGCGCTGCACGAAGGCCGAGCCGACGATGACGCCGTCGGCGAAGGCGGCGACCTCCTTGGCCTGGGTGGCGTTGGAGACGCCGAGGCCGACGCAGACCGGGGTGTCGGTGGTGGCGCGGGTGCGCCGGACCAGGTCCTCGGCCTGGGCGCCCACGGACTCGCGGGTGCCGGTGACGCCCATCAGGGAGGCCGCGTACACGAAGCCGGTGCCGACGGAGGTGATGGTGGCGAGGCGCTCGTCCTTGCTGCTGGGCGCGACCACGAAGACGGTGGCGAGACCGTGCTTCGCGGCCTGCTCGCGCCACAGCGCGGACTCCTGGACGGGCAGGTCGGGCAGGATGCACCCGGCGCCGCCCGCGGCGGCCAGCTCGGCGGTGAAGCGTTCCACGCCGTACCGGTCGATGGGGTTCCAGTAGGTCATCACCAGGACCGGGGCGCCGGTGGCGGCGTGCGCCTCGCGGACGGTGCGGAGCACGTCGGCGATCCGGACGCCGCCGCGGAGGGCGATGTCGTCGGCGGTCTGGATGACGGGGCCGTCGAGGACGGGGTCGGAGTGGGGCAGGCCCACCTCGACGATGTCGGCGCCGCCGGCGATGACGGCCTTCACGGCCTCGATGCCGCCGTCCACGGTGGGGAACCCGGCCGGGAGGTAGGCCACCAGGGCGGCCCGGTCCTCCGCCTTCGCCTTCGCGAGGGTGGCGCTCAACAGCTCGATGTTGCCGGTGCCGGTGGTGCCGGCGGTGCCGGTCGTTTCGGTGCTCACTTCGCTTCCCCCTCCGCGCCCTCGCCGCGCTCGCCGTCGTACAGCCCGAAGTAGCGGGCCGCGGTGTCCATGTCCTTGTCGCCGCGTCCGGACAGGTTGACGACCAGCAGGCCGTCCGGTCCCAGTTCCCGGCCGAGTTCCAGGGCGCCCGCGAGGGCGTGCGCGGACTCGATGGCCGGGATGATGCCCTCGGTGCGGGAGAGCAGGCGGAGCGCCCGCATGGCGGCGTCGTCGGTGACCGCGCGGTACTCGCCGCGGCCGCTGTCCTTGAGGTAGGAGTGCTCCGGGCCGATGCCCGGGTAGTCCAGGCCGGCGGAGATCGAGTAGGGCTCGGTGATCTGGCCCTCCTCGTCCTGGAGGACGTACGAGCGGGAGCCGTGCAGGATGCCGGGCTCGCCCGCGGTGAGGGTGGCGGCGTGCTCGCCGGTCTCCACCCCGTGTCCGGCGGGCTCGAAGCCGACCAGGCGGACGGAGGCGTCGGGGACGAAGGCGTGGAACAGGCCGATGGCGTTGGAGCCGCCGCCGACGCAGGCCGCGACGGCGTCGGGCAGCCGGCCGGCGCGCTCCAGGATCTGGCGGCGGGCCTCGACGCCGATCACCCGGTGGAAGTCGCGGACCATGGCCGGGAAGGGGTGCGGTCCGGCCACGGTGCCGAAGAGGTAGTGGGTGCGGTCCACGTTGGCGACCCAGTCGCGGAACGCCTCGTTGATGGCGTCCTTGAGGGTGCGGGAGCCGGACTTCACCGCGATGACCTCGGCGCCCAGCATCCGCATCCGGGCCACGTTCAGGGCCTGGCGCTGGGTGTCGATCTCGCCCATGTAGACGGTGCACTCCAGGCCGAACAGGGCGCAGGCGGTGGCGGTGGCCACGCCGTGCTGTCCGGCGCCGGTCTCGGCGATGACGCGGGTCTTGCCCATCCGCTTGGTGAGGAGGGCCTGGCCCAGCACGTTGTTGATCTTGTGCGAGCCGGTGTGGTTGAGGTCCTCGCGCTTGAGGAAGATCCGGGCGCCGCCCGCGTGCTCGGCGAAGCGGGGGACCTCGGTGAGGGCGCTGGGCCGCCCGGTGTAGTTGACCATCAGGTCGCCCAGTTCGGCGGCGAAGGCCGGGTCCTGCTTGGCCTTCTCGTACTCGACGGCGACCTCGTCCACGGCGGCGACGAGGGCCTCGGGGATGAACTTGCCGCCGAAGTCGCCGAAGTAGCCCTCGGCGTTCGGAACGTGACCCTCCGGGTCCGGGATGAAGAACTCGCTGGGCATGCCAGTACCTCTCGGGAGCAACGGGTGCTGTCACCGTATGCGCCGTCCGTCCGGCGGGCGCGCACCCGGCGGGTGCGGGCGCGGCCGGGCCGCGAGGGAACGGGGGCTCCCGGCACCTGCCGGGGCCGGTCCGGACGCGCGGTCCGGGCGGGCCGCGGTACCCGGGGGTACGCGGCCGCGCGGACGGGGGCGTCAGGCCGTGGGGCCGGGCGGCGCGGGCCGCCCGGTGTCGTTCCTCGCTACGGCGCCGTGCGGGGGCGCCATCGCATGCCGTTGACCTGGCCGGGCTCGGAGCCGATCACGTACCGGACCCGTCGCCCGTGCACGCGCCGGGCCGGGGCGCGGCAGCCGCGGGGGCGGCAGCCGCGCGCCAGGGGCGCGTGCGCCGTCGGCACCGCGGCCAGGCGCAGGAGGCCCGGTCGGGTGGCGGCGGTGGGGCGGGCGGGGGTCACGGTCGGGTCAGCTCCTGCCGTGGCGCAGGGCGGGGTGGGCCCCGGCGGCGACGAGGTCGGCCACGGCCGCCTTCGGGTCGCGGCCGGTGACCAGGGATTCGCCGACGAGCACGGCGTCGGCACCCTCGTTGGCGTAGGCGATCAGGTCGTGGGGTCCGCGGATGCCGGACTCGGCGACCTTGACGATGCCCGCGGGGATCTCGGGGGCGACCCGCTCGAAGGTCGAGCGGTCCACCTTGAGGTCCTTCAGGTTGCGCGCGTTGACGCCGATGATCTTGGCGCCGGCGGCCACGGCCCGCTCGACCTCGTCCTCGTCGTGGACCTCGACCAGCGGGGTCAGGCCGATGGACTCGGCGCGCTCGATGAGGGAGACGAGGGCCTCCTGCTCCAGGGCCGCGACGATCAGCAGGGCGAGGTCGGCGCCGTAGGCGCGGGCCTCCCACAGCTGGTACGCCGTGACGATGAAGTCCTTGCGGAGGATCGGGACGTCGACGCGGGCGCGTACGGCTTCCAGGTCGGCCAGGGATCCGCCGAAACGTCGCTGCTCGGTGAGGACCGAGATGACGGCCGCGCCGCCCGCTTCGTAGTCGGCGGCCAGTGCGGCCGGGTCGGCGATCGCGGCCAGGGCGCCCTTGGAGGGGCTGGACCGCTTGACCTCACAGATCACCTTGACGCCGTCGCCGCGCAGGGCCGCGACGCCGTCCTTCGCCTGGGGCGCCTTGGCGGCACGCTCCTTGAGCTCGTCGAGGCTGACGCGCGCCTGCCGTTCTGCGAGGTCGGCGCGGACCCCTTCGATGATCTCGTCGAGCACACTCACGCGAGCGGCCCCCTTCCGGGTCGGTGACGATGCCGGCGGGTGAGCCGGCTGTTTGCTCCGGCGGTTCCGGCCGGTGGATGTGGCCGGCTGCCGGCCCTCAAATGGTATCCGCAGGAGGCCGCGCCTTCCGCACCAGGAGCCCGCACGTCCCAGTGGCTGGACATTCGGAGTACTGCGTTCAGCTGCACGGACGTCGTCGGGGAGGCCCTTTTCACGGGGCCAGCGCGGCGCCCGCGGGCAGGTTGCGGAGCACCGAGAACGCCAGCACCAGCGCGCCGACCGCCCACCAGCCCGCCGCGGGCAGCAGGCGGGTCGGTTCCGGTCGGGGACGGCCCTGCCAGGCCCGCAGCAGCCACAGCGCGGTGAAGCCGGCGAACAGGAAGTAGCCGAGGACGGCGACGGCGTTGGCCCCGAGGGCGCCCGCGAGGTCGCCGGTGGCGAAGGAGTGGGCGCTGCGCAGTCCGCCGCAGCCGGGGCAGAGCAGGCCGGTCAGCCGGAAGAGCGGGCAGACGGGGTAGTGGCCGGGCTCGTACGGGTCGACCGTGGCCACGTAGCCGAAGGCCGCGGCCACGCCCGCGAAGGTGAACACGGGGGCCGCCATCCGGCGGAGCCGGGAGCCGGCCGGCGCGGGGGCCGGGGGGCCGGGCGCGGCGGCGGGCGGTGCGGGGAGGTCAGCGGAGGCGTCCACGCGGTGATTGTGCCCGTTGGCGCGCGAAGGCGCAGCCCGGACGGGCCGCGCCTTCGGCGGGTGTCGGTGCGGGGGGCCGTGGCGGCGGGCCGTGGCCCCGCACCGGGGTCTCAGGCCCGGACCGGCTTCTTGGCCCCGTAGCCCGCGGCCCGCATGCCCATGCCGACGACGCCGCCGAGCGCGACCACGACCAGGCCGGCCCAGAAACCGAGCGGGTTGGCCAAGACCATGAAGGCGCCCGAGACGCAGAAACCGATGAAGGCGATGATGACACCGGTCCAGGCGGCCGGGGTGTGTCCGTGGCTAGTGCCCGCCATGAGTTAGCTCCTCGTTGCTCTGTCGAACGTGCTGTGTCGAACGCTCGGATGCCATTGTCCCGCACGGGCACCCCGGCACGTGCGCGGGGGGGTGATCGGCGGAGCGCCCCTCCCCGGCCGGTCCGGGGCGGTGCGCGGGGCCCGTCCCGGGGCGGGACGGGCGGGGCCGGGCGGCCGGGCGGCCGGGGCCGGGTTCAGCCGGTGGGGTCCTCGCCGCGGTCGAGGGCCTTCCACAGGTCCTCGGGCCGGTCGGGATCCACCCGTGCGGGTGCCTTGCGGCCGTTCGCCCCGCCGCGTTCGTAGCGGCCGCCCATGGCGGGCCAGGTCCGGCCGAAGCGGAGGGCGAGCAGTCCCGCGAGGAGGATCAGCAGGCCGCCGGCCGCGGTGACGTACGGCCAGGCGGTGTGCGCGAGGGCGCCCGCGGTGGCCGCCGCGTCGGCGGTGGTACGGGCCGCCTCGGCGTCGAGGGCGCTGCTGTCGGAGGCTCCGGCGAGGGCCGCGGCCACCGCTCCGGCGCCGCTCAGCGCGAGCAGTCCGGAGACCGCGAGGCGGCCCGGGCCGCGCACGGCGAAGACGGCGACGAGGGCGGCCAGGCCGACGATGGCCAGCGCGGCGGGCACACCGGTGACGGCGGTGCCGTCGGCGGACAGCGGGAGGTTCCCGCCGCCCGCCGCGGCCGTGCCGCGGGCCCAGGTGCGGCCGGAGGCCAACAGGACGACGGTGGCGCCGAGGGCGCCGAGCAGCAGGGCGACGGCGACGCTGCGGCGGCCACCGCGCGGACCGGCGTCGGCTCCGGCGGCGACGGCGGGGTCTCCGCCGTCCGCCGCCGCGTTCTTCGCGGGCCCGGCATCGGATCGGGGCTGGGGTACGGCACTCACGCCCTCCACTATCCCCTACCGCCTTCCGGGCCCTCCGCTCAGCCCTGGCGGAGCCGGTTGGCGGCGCCCACGGCACGGAGGACGGCGGCCGCCTTGTTGCGGCATTCGGTGTCCTCCGCGACGGGGTCGGAGTCGGCCACGACCCCCGCCCCGGCCTGCACGTACGCGGTGCCGTCGCGCAGCAGGGCGGTGCGGATGGCGATGGCGGTGTCGGAGTCCCCGGCGAAGTCGAGGTAGCCCACGCAGCCGCCGTACAGGCCGCGCCGGGAGGGCTCCAGCTCCTCGATGATCTGCATGGCGCGGGGCTTGGGCGCCCCGGAGAGGGTGCCCGCGGGGAAGCAGGCGGTGAGCACGTCGAAGGCGGTCCGGCCCTCGGCGACCCGGCCGGTGACCGTGGACACGATGTGCATGACGTGCGAGTACCGCTCGATGGACATGAAGTCCACGACCTCCACGGAGCCCGGCTCGCAGACCCGTCCGAGGTCGTTGCGCCCCAGGTCGACGAGCATCAGGTGCTCGGCGCGTTCCTTGGGGTCGGCGAGCAGCTCCTCCGCGAGGTCGTGGTCCTCCTGCGGGGTGGCGCCGCGGTGCCGGGTGCCCGCGATGGGGTGCACCATGGCCCGGCCGTCCTCGACCTTGACCAGGGCCTCCGGGCTGGAGCCGACCACGTCGAAGCCCTCGAAGCGGAACAGGTACATGTACGGGGACGGGTTCGTGGCGCGCAGCACCCGGTAGACGTCCAGCGCGGAGGCGGTGCAGGGGGTCTCGAACCGCTGCGAGGGCACCACCTGGAAGGCCTCGCCCGCGCGGATCCGCTCCTTGATGTCCTCGACGGCCGCCTGGTACGCCTCGCCGCCCCACAGCGCCGAGAACTCGGGCAGCTCGGAGGCCGGCAGCGGCGCGGGGACGTAGGGGGCGGGGCGGGCCAGGTCCGCCTCCATGGCGTCCAGGCGGGCCACGGCGTCGGCGTACGCCTCGTCCACCCCGGACTCGAGGTCGTTGTGGTTGATGGCGTTGGCGATCAGCAGCACGGTGCCGTCCCAGTGGTCGAGGACCGCCAGGTCGGAGGTGAGGAGCATGGTCAGCTCGGGGAGCCGCAGGTCGTCACGGCCGTGCTCGCCGATCTTCTCCAGCCGGCGGACGACGTCGTAGCCGAGGTAGCCGACCATGCCGCCGGTGAAGGGGGGCAGGCCGCCCGCCAGGTCGCGGGGGGTGTGCAGGGCCTCGACGGTGCGGCGCAGCGCCTGGAGCGGGTCCCCGTCCACGGGGACGCCCACGGGCGGGGTGCCGATCCAGTGGGCCTGCCCGTCGCGGGCCGTCAGGGTGGCGTCGCTGCGGACTCCGACGAAGGAGTACCGGGACCAGGAGCGGCCGTTCTCCGCGGATTCCAGCAGGAAGGTGCCGGTGCGCTCGGCCGCGAGCTTGCGGTACAGGGCCACCGGGGTGTCCCCGTCGGCGAGCAGCCGGCGGCTCACGGGGATGACGCGGCGGTCCGCGGCCAGCTTGCGGAAGGTGTCGAGATCCATGGGGAGGCCCTGTCTAGTACGAGAGCGGGAGCTGGTCGGCGTCGAAGCAGGTGCGGTCGCCGGTGTGGCAGGCGGCGCCCACCTGGTCCACCTTCACCAGCAGGGTGTCGCCGTCGCAGTCGAGGGCGACGGACTTCACGTGCTGGACGTGACCGGAGGTGTCGCCCTTGACCCAGTACTCGGAGCGGCTGCGGGACCAGTAGGTGCAGCGGCCGGTGGTCAGGGTGCGGTGCAGGGCCTCGTCGTCCATCCAGCCGAGCATGAGCACCTCACCGGTGTCGTACTGCTGGGCGATGGCGGGCACCAGCCCGTCGGAGGAGCGCTTGAGCCGGGCGGCGATCGCCGGGTCGAGGCCGCTCGGGGGGCGTCCGGGGGTGTCGGGCGTGCTCATGGGGCCATTGTGCCGGGCCCGGGAGGCGGTCCGGACGGTCCGTCCGCCTGGTGGGCGGGCACGGGGCGGCCCCGGGCCGTAGGGTGGCCGGCATGTCTACCCATGCCAAGCGTGAACGACTGCTCCTCGCCGATCTGTTGGAACAGGCGGGCCCCGAGGCCCCCACCCTGTGCGAGGGCTGGACCTGCCGTGACCTGGCCGCGCACGTGGTGGTGCGGGAGCGGCGCCCGGACGCCGCCGGGGGGCTGCTGCTGGGGGTGCTGAAGGCCCGCCTGGACAAGGCGATGGCGGAGTACGCGGCCAAGCCGTACGAGGAGCTGATCCAGCTGATCAGGACGGGGCCGCCGAAGGCTTCGGTGTACGCGCTGAAGCAGGTGGACGAGGCGGCGAACGCCGTGGAGTTCTACGTGCACGCCGAGGACGTGCGGCGGGCGCAGCCGGACTGGAGCCCGCGGGAGCTGGATCCGGTGTTCTCGGACTCGCTGTGGTCGCGGCTGGAGAAGCTGGCCCGGCTGACGGGCCGCCGGTCCCCCGTGGGCCTGGTGATGCGCCGTCCGAACGGGCAGACGGCGGTGGCCCACAAGGGCACCCCGGTGGTGACGGTCACGGGCGAGCCGGGCGAGCTGACCCTGTTCCTGTTCGGGCGGCAGGACGCGGCCCGGATCGAGCTGGACGGGGAGAAGTCCGCGGTGGCCGCGCTGACGGCGGCGAAGCTGGGCATCTGAGGCCGCGGGGCGCCGGGCGCCGGGTCCGCCGCCCGGCGCCCCGCAGCTCAGGGTCGGCCGGGACCGGTGCCGGTGAGGCAGTGCCGCACGGAGTCCCCGGTCCAGGAGGCCCCCATGGGCACCACGGCCAGCTCCTGTACGCACACCCCGGCGGCGGCGAACTGCCAGTGGTTCCCCGCGGCGGCCGCCCCGCCGCCGAAGCCGCTGTCGGCGTGGGCGGGCGCGGCGAGCCCGAGGGCGGCCGCGGCCAGCGCGGCGGGCATCACGATCTTCTTCATGCCCGGAGCAACGATCCTCCCCGGCCCCGGATGCGCCGCCCGCGCCCCGGTCACCTGTCCGGGGCGCCCGGGGCCGGGCGGGAGGGGTC